>JAQVDU010000120.1 GCA_028698175.1 bacterium
TGAAAAAAACAAGATGATGTCTATAGCCTTTGGGGCGGCAGTCTGAAATTCAAAAGGTTCAATCCGTTAAGATAAGGAGGGAAGAACCCCTCCTTTTTATTTTCATTCGCCTTGAAGTAGAGGCCTACATTATGGATAAGCTTCATATGAAGCGTGCGGGCTTCCCTAGTTGAAAACTGTTTCTTGAAAATCGACAGGGAATCACCGTCAGTAACTCCTCCTCCAAGTCCTATTCTCTTTATGTTTTTCTTTAAAGCATATTTGTAAAATTCAAGAAGAAGTGCAACGTTAG
Source organism: bacterium (assembly GCA_028698175.1). Lineage (GTDB taxonomy): Bacteria > Hydrothermota > 32-111 > 32-111 > 32-111 > UBA2202. Next base: position 293 of record JAQVDU010000120.1, read on the forward strand.
CCCCCCGATTTTTACCTGTTTCGCTTGAAACATTGGCTATATAGTATGCATTATCCTCTGACACAAAGAATAAACTCGATGCCTCTTCAACATTATTCAACATGTAAACCAGCTGAATCGCAAATTCCGATTCAACAATATGTTTTATTGAATCAACATCACGGAAAAATTCATTGCCGAATTCAAGCGAACGCTCAAGTATGCCGACTTTTTTTGAAACAAAGACACAATCTTCCGAGGATTTGGATATAATCGTCCGCGTGCGGTTAGGAAGAGATTTAAAGTATTTTTCCGGGTCTTCGTTTACGTCAATCATATAAAATACAGAAGACCTCTCTATATTGTAAATCTGCATAAGGAGAGATTGATTTTCAAGAAAAGGATTGAACCGGATGAATTCACAGACTATGTCATGTTCTCTGATGAATTCCGCGCGGCTGGCTACAAACTCTTCAATTTCCAGCAATCCGGGGACTCGCTTCCAAAAAGGGCCCTGATAGCCGAGAGACGACATCGATTTGAACCCGTTATGCTCAATCAAAAGAAAAGGGTAAAAGAAAGAATTCTCTTCAATTACATGCAGAGAATAGAAATCAAGGAAGGGTTTGGCGAAGAAGACGTCTTTCATTCTATTACAGTCAAAGAGTCCCAGAGAGTGTTTTCAGAGAGAAGAATGAATGCCCTTTCGTATGACTTGTCGTAAAACTTGAGCTTGAAAAATCCAGTGTACTTTAGCGCAAATTCGTCAAAGGACACCTTTCTTATTCTGTAGCCCCTGAAAACGTCATTCTCTTTAACTGCGAGATAATAATAAAGGTTGTCCTCATAGATAACCTTCGAGTCGAGAGAATCAGGAACTGACTCTGCCGAATCAATGCGCTGAATAAAGTATTCTGAAAACTCGGAGAGAAGTTCTTTGTCGCACTCTTTAAAGTCCCAGCGCTTGGAAACAGATAGAACCAGAGAATACCTGTCTTTCTGAATGATTGATTTATCGTCAGATATCTTATCTGCAAGGAGATTCTGCGCAATAAGGGGTTTTACAAAATGCTCATAGGTCATTTTTTCTCCGAAAGATGACTCCAGAGATTCAATCAAAGGCGAGATGACTTTGTCTGAAGATAAAAGTTTCGCATAAGAGTCAAAAGATGTTGCCGAGGTATCTACATTGGCTTTGGCGGCAAGGTGAAGGATGATTTCATTTTTGATAAGCTCAAATGCGGCGGATGTGGAGTAGAATGAATCAATTTTATTGACTGCCATGTATATTCTTTTGAAATCCTCAAGCTGAGAAGATGAGAACCTTTTATCGCCGACGGAGAAGATTGCGCTCTTCTCTATCATATCGAGAGAGTAAAAGAGAAGAGAGAAGAGGATAAGCAAAATAAATAAGCCGATCAGCAGGTTTTTTTTATTCACAGAACCCTCATATACTTCTTTATCACGTCATTGAGAACTATTACATATGCCGGATGAAGATTGTCCCTGTATGATTCGGAATGGTGAGGCACGTCCCTGTACATGTTGAATGTGTTGACAAGAGAGATAACCGCATTTCCGTTGAAAGACTGGTATCCTGATAGGATGGAGTCGCATTTTGCCGGAGATATCGGGTCAAGATACTCCGGCAGGAAGAACTCATAATTTTCCATAAAAAGGTTGGAGAGAAGGTTTACGGAACGGTATTTTCTGAGGAAAGGTATTATGTGAATTCTCAAAAACTTTTCCGAAATCTGCTGGTAAATCTCTCTCTGCCTGTTGAATTCATGCTTTGACCTGTACTCTTCCCGTATCCTCTCGGATATGACTGAGAGGAGAGGCTTCTCTTTCTGCAGATGAAACGGTCCTGTGAATGACTGTATTATGAACTTGGCAATGTCAGCTTCTTTTATAAAATCCTTTGAGGATTCAATCTCAAAAGAAAGATACTGGTTCATAATAAAGAAAAGAGACGCCTCTTATCTACAGAATCTCCTTCCATCCCAATAGTTTGAAGAACCTCAAATCAGATTCGACTGTTTGAGAGAGGGATTCTTTTGAGTACATAAAAAACATCCTCTTGTTTCCTGACGTGTGTATGTCGTCGATATCCCCCTTAACCATCATCGCTCCGAGAATCCATATATCATAGTTGCCTCCGGGCGTCGATGTCTCAAGAAGGTCCCCGGATACATAAACCAATCCTTTGTGCTGGAAGTTCCTTGCGCCTGCGTTAAGCCTTAGATTCCCGTCAATCCAGATTATGCCCATGGTTCTCGTGTCATTTGCCGTAGGAATGGCGACTGTAGAAAGAGGACCTGAACCTAGTTTGAAGTATCTGACAGTTGTTTCATCGCTTACAAGGGAGTTCTCCCAGTCGATGGAATTTTCCATTTCATCCTCAGATGAAAAGCCGAGGACCTCAAAAAGCTCGGGTATTACAACGTCGTATCTTATTATTATGTCAGGGTTGCCGAAAATATGGGACTTTGCCGCTCCGTAATTGCCGACGCTTGTAGAAGTCGTCGCAATTCCTGCAAGACAGCCGGCCCTTGTGCAAAACTGGTCATACTCTATTCTGTTTATATTCCAGGTATTGTGAATGTAGTCGTAGAAGTAGTGGTTATACCCGGGGTGGGAATCCGAATCAAAGGGAACCTGGACGTGGAATGACGGCATTCCGGTCTGAAATGAGCCGGAACCTGCATTAACCTCCCAGCAGGAGACAGCCGCTGCCGCAGAGCCGGGGACATGTGGCGGTGCGCTTGTAGGGTCGAATGGGCACACATTATAGGGAGTAGACATAAGATGGTTGTGTCCGCACACATATATGTCCGTATTTCCGGTCATCTGCCATACAATGGTGGCTGAGGAGAGAGCAGACTGAACTTTTATATTGACCTCCTGCTTTGAAATCTCAGCCATTATCTTTTTCACAGCCTTTCCGCTTCTTGCCGTTATCTCGACAATCTCGACAGGCGGATACTCTGTCACAAGGGTCGGGGGGCCTAAAAACTGCTTCTGCGTCTTTGAATCGAAAAAGTAAATCTGTGTTCCGTCCGAACTCAGCTTGTGGTGAACTGCGAGGGTGAGGTTTGAATCAAAATCCTCAGTCGTATAATCAAGCTCCGGATTGTCGGATGAAAAACCTTCAGTATAGTTCTGCAGTGAATTCCTGTAATAAATATGATTTGTAGAATCGTCGTCAGGCAGTCCGCTCCCGAACTGTATGAAAGTTTTCCACGTCGTTGTAAGAGGCACACCGGTGTCTCCGATGAAGAGAGAGTCGGTCGGTTCAAGATTCATTCTGTGCTTTACCTCATCGAGCGCCGCCTCTGCTACTGCAATAACCTTTACGGTTGATGCCTGATAAACCGATATGGCCGTCTCATTCTTTATTGTAAACATCATTCCTGTGGCAAGAGCTGTCATCAAGAGAAGAATCATTATTGTGGTTACAAGTGCTATGCCTTTCTTTTTCATATTATCTCCTTAATTATGGTTTTGGAGGCAGAACAACTCTTGTGTTTCTGAACTCGCCGAAGGTCATATACACCTTGGGAGAAATGTCTCCGCTCGGACCTCCGGTGTTGGTGAATGTGCCTGAATAGTAGCATTTGACGTATAATCTGTCATGTATGTCTATGGAGAACGGATGATTTATAAATACCTTGACTGTCTCTTCCTCCTCCCAGTTGTTGAATGACGTCTTATAGACAGCGTCATAGAGCCACGGTTCATAAGTTGAGAAGAGTTTAACAGCGGTATTCCTGTGACCGAAAGAGTCGACCTTGAAGACCTCGAAATCGAATGACCTGTTTTCGCTTCTTGATGTGTCCGCATCAGTGTTTCCGTATACGTAGAATGTCCACCATCCCGGCCAGATTGTATCTGCGTATGGCATTCCTTTTACAGTGACAAATTCCGCTCTCTGAGAGAATTGGGTCCATAGAGGAAGAGGAGCGTAGTAGGTCGAATCGGAATCCGGCAGAGAATCGGAGACGACTCCGAGAGTTCTTGAATTGACCGTGTTAAGGTATCTCGGAAGGGGACCAGTATTTCCCATCGCCGCAGGATAAGAATTGGCGAATGCAAATATATATAGAGAATCATCCTTCAAAGAATCGACATATTCATTGGTGAAGAACAGGGATGTATAACCGCCCTCTGCGACTATAGTAAAGTAATTGTCAGAATCATCACTCACAGTCCAATTGCCATCATCCGTAGCGGCGACTCTCACAAGACATATCTGGCTTCCCTGAAGTTCAAGTGGTATGTTCCAGAGAAAACTGTATGAATCATTGACCATAGTAGGGTAAGGAACTTCGCCAATCGGTGTGTAGTGCTCTCCGCCGTCAACGGAGAAGAAGAATGAAAGCTTTTTGATTA
>JAQVDU010000121.1 GCA_028698175.1 bacterium
AGCTATAAAACTCACAAATAAAAAAATAAAATTCTATCAGGCATCATCAAGCGAAATGTTCGGAAAATTCCTTGAAGTACCCCAGAAGGAGACTACTCCGTTCTATCCGCGCTCTCCGTACGGTGTGGCTAAGGTTTACGGGCATTTCATAACAGTAAATTACAGGGAAAGCTATGATATATTCGCTTGCTCCGGAATACTCTTCAACCACGAAAGTCCGAGAAGGGGCAGGGAATTCGTGACAAAGAAAATCACGGAATCTGTCGCCAAAATAAAGCTGGGAATGCAGGATAAGCTTCATCTCGGCAATCTCAAGGCGGAGAGGGACTGGGGCTATGCGGGGGGTTACGTGAGGGCTATGCATCTGATGCTCCAGCAGGAGAAGCCAGAGGATTTTGTCATTGCTACCGGAGAGACGCACTCTGTGGAAGAATTCGCGAAGATAGCTTTTGACAGAGTGGGACTCGACTATAAAAAATTCGTCGTTGTCGACGAGAAATTCATGCGGCCGGCTGAAGTCGACCAGCTGGTGGGAGACTGCACAAAAGCAAAAAAACTTTTAAAGTGGGAGCCATCAGTCACCTTCAAACAGCTTGTTGAGATGATGGTCGACTCTGATATGGAAAGCGTCGGGAAACAGCGGTAGATGAAGAAAAAAACAGCAGTCGATTATGCTGTAAAAAATACGTTCTTTCTCTATGTCGGCAATCTCGTCATAGAGGTTGTCAACCTTTTTATTTCCATCTATATAATAAGAAAACTGTCGGTAGAGACGTTCGGCTTATACAGCTTCATACTCGGTTCTATGCTCTTTGTGCAGATATTCACCATATCGAGCATTTCAACGGTTTTCAACAGGTTCTTTCCCGAATTCTCCGAAAAACGAAGATTTTCTCTTTTCGGAAAACTCTTCATGTCTTCATATTTGATTGTATTTTTCTCTCTTATTATTATCTCTGTTTTGATTTTGATTTTTTCGAGCAATTTCGCATCGTTTTTCAAGCTTGAAGATTTGCCTAAATACAAGTTTGAAATAATTTTGTACATGATCACGTACATCTTTCTTCTACTTTCAAAAGCGGCCACTTCATCGACTCTGCTACAAAAGGAAGCTGCTCTTTCCAATATATCAGCATCTGTAATAAGAATCGTTGTCTACCTCGTCATGCTGTCAAAAATTAATCTTTCTCTTATATTGCTGATCGAGTTTTTTATAAATGGCTTCAATGCAATCACTCAATCGTATATTATTTTGAAGCATCTGAATTCAAACAGAAATAATGAATCATCCGAAAAAATCGATAATCTGAAACCTCGAATCATCAGATACGGACTTCTTTCTTTTTTCAACGAGATGGGTGCAGGCATGATAAGCAAAGCATCAAGCTACTATGTGATATCCGCAATGTCTAACAGTTTCCTCTTGGGTCAATATTCCTTCGCATATAAAGTGAATGACATTTTTTTGAAAATATTTCCTCTTTATCAGATATCAAACGTTTTAAGGCCGATATTTTTCAGAAAATACGTCAACAAACCTGATGATTCAGAGCTGCTTAAAAGGATGTATCTTTTTTTGTATAAATTTCTTTTTTGGCTGCTTTCATTTTTGTGTTTCTATTTTCTTTCTGTTTCGGATATTATTGTTAAGCAGGTGTTCGACCCAAAATATGCAGATTCAATAACCATAACAAACATAATATTTATGTTTACACTCTTCAATGCTTTTCAAATTCCTCTGAGTTATGTAGTGCTTTCTCTGGAGAAACTTGAAATCAATCTTTACAGCAAGATATTTCTAATTTATAACATAATCGGTTCAATATTTGCTATGCGACAGTATGGTCTTATTGGAGTATCGGTTGTGTTGGGAACTTCGATGTTATTTAAAAATCTATTCATACTTTTTGGCATAAGAAAAACCATAAAACTGTCGTTTCCTTTCTACTCAATGTTCAGAAGCACCCTAATATCAACAGTGGTTTTTCTGGCGATCTATTATTTTAAGGCAATACATTTCAGTAATCCGTATATATTTCTTTTACTTTCATTCATATTAGCTGCTTTAGCCTACTTTGTTCTGACAAAGATACTCTCCCCCTTCAACGAAAAAGAAAAAGAAATAATAAATATGATGCTGGCAAAAACAAAAATCAAATGGGTGAAAATATGATTCTGGCAAAAATAATTCAAAATTGGCGACGACTTCTTACATCAGTAAGGAGTTTAGCGTATTCTAAATACCTTTTAGAGACCAACGGAAATGTGATATTTTACGGAACGCCGATACTGGGAACTCCGGAAAACATATTTATCGGAAGAAACTCTAAAATATTTCACAACGTTATTTTACGCGCAGGAAAGAGAAGCAAAAGTCTTATAATAGGCGATGATTGCGAAATTCATTCCTACACTGAGATAAGAGTTTCAGGAGGAAGCATTGTTATCGGAAAAAAATCATCCGTTAATGATTTCGGACTTATTATTTCAAAAGGAGATATTAGAATAGGTGATTGCGTGAGAATAGGGTCTCACACATTGATAATTTCAGGCAACCATAATTTTGAAAATCCCGATATGACTGTTCTTGAACAGGGAACGAGAGGTGAGGGTATTGTTATAGAGGATGACGTGTGGATAGGAGGAGGCGTTAAGATTCTCGACGGAGTAACGATAGGCAAAGGGTCAGTGATTGCGGCCGGAGCTGTGGTCACTTCAAACATCCCTCCCTATTCTGTTGCCGCGGGATTGCCTGCAAAGGTGATTAAAAAGAGAGAAAAGAAAGAGCAATGAAAAACGTTCTTATAATTTCGAAATACTTTTATCCGTATGAATCGGGTTCTGAAAAGACGACAAGGTATATAATCGATTATCTTGCGGAAAACAACTTCAAGGTTACTCTTTTCTGCGCAAGGGGAAGCAGTGAAAAGCTCAATTCAAAAGCAAATTTTGTTTCTCTTGAAAAAAACAAACTATATTTGTTCCTGTCAAAGAAAAGGTTCGCAAAAGAATTGGCAGATATAATGTTCGGATTTAAAGCGCTATTCCTTCTTATGCGGAAGGAGAGGTATGATTCGGTCAATATCCATTACTCTCAGTCATTCGGACTGCCTGCCGTGGTTCTGTCCAAACTGTTCGGAACCAAATCCGTAGTGCTCTGGCCAACGAGCTCACTCTATCATTCGAAGCTAACCGACGGGAAAATCCAGTTTATAACGGAGAAGACATATTCGTTTTTGGCAGACGCATTTCTCGCTAAAGGGATGCCCTCACGGCAAATGAGAAAGTATTTTCGCGTCAGAAAGGAAAAACTCTTTGAAACTGTAAATCCCGTCGAGCAGAGGGACTATGACCCGGGAGAGTGCGATTTTCACAACAAGGTCCTTGGAGTCTATTACCTCGGCAAATACAATGAATTCAAGAGGCCTGACATTCTTATACGCTCGCTGGGACTTCTTAAGCCGGAGGAGAGGGGGGCTCTGAGAATCTCCCTTTACGGCAGCGGCAATTATGAATTGACAATAAGAAGGATTGTGAAGGAACTTGGTCTTGAAGAAATCGTGAATATAAACCCGCCCACAAAGGACGTGAAGAGCGTCATAAGGGATAATCATGTATTTGTCTATCCGTCTCCCTATGAGCCTGCATTTTCCCAGTCCATTCTTGAGTCTTTAGGAAGCGGAAGAGCTGTCATCTGCAGAAATACTGCCGGAATAAGAAAGTATTTCAAGGACGATTCCATAATTGGAGTCATGCCTATGAATGAAGAGAACCTGGCAAAGAAGCTCTCATGGATAATATCTGACAGGAAGGGCGCAGAGGAGATTGCGCGAAATGGAAAGAGAATAATCTCCCGCACATTCACTTTCGAAAATTTCATGAATCAGTATATGAAACATATATGAAGATAGTCTACGTCAGGTTTCAGGATTTTGATAAAAGATTTTACCTTACGAGCGAGAGGGAGCTTCTGAGAGCTTTCATCGATCTTGGCTATGAGGCAGAGCTTATCGGCATAGGGAGTAAAAAGGATGAGCCGGCCTTTGTAAAGCTCTTTTCGGCATTCAAAAAGAATCACATCGCAAACAAAGTTCTTATTTCACTCTATCTTTTAAAATATCTCTTTTCCGAAACAGTCGTCGTATTCGACAATCTGTCATACCTGATGGCAGTGCCCCTTCTCCTGGCGCGAAAGACTCTGAACGGAAAGGCGCGCGTGATGATGGACGTGAGGGGAATACCGGTTGAAACATATAAAATATACGAGTACAGAAAATACAACTCATCTCTGATTTTCGCAAGGAAGTACATGGACGGAGTCACTTTCATAACAGAGGGAACGCGGATACTGACCGAGAGGATGACTAAGAGGAAATTTCACAATTACAGGATATACCCTTCCGGATTCAACGATGAGATAATGAAACCTGTTCAGAGGGATAATAACCTCGCAGAGAAGCTCTTTATTTCTGAGGATGATTTTGTTGTATTTTACCACGGTTCGATTTCAAAATCGAGGGGGGTGAAGGAGCTTGTTGAGGGAGTGGAGCTTCTCAAGAAAAAATACAGAGTAAAGCTTTTTGTCATTGGCGGAGGGGAAAGCGAGATAATTGAAATGATTAAGAACGGAAAGGGTAATATATT
>JAQVDU010000029.1 GCA_028698175.1 bacterium
AAGGGCCGTTATGGTAGTTCCTATGTTCTCTCCGAGAACTAAAGGGACTGCCGCGTAGATGTCAATGAGCCCCTGGGAAGCAAGAACCATAGTGAGTCCCACTGTTGCGCTTGACGACTGCACAACAATCGTTATCACCATCCCTGCGAACATAGCGATAATAGGCGATTTACTGAATGTTATGAAAAACTCGACGAGCTTAGGAGAGTCCTTTATTGGATTTATCGCCTGAGACATCATAGTTATTCCGAAGAAGAGAAGCCCGAATCCGAAGAGCGTCTCTCCGGACAATTTGACTCTTTGATTTTTGGCAAAGAGCAGAAGCAGAACTCCTATGGATATGCACGGCAAAGCCACCTGTTCGAATTTGAATGCAATAAGCTGAGCGGTCATGGTAGTTCCTATATTTGCGCCCATGATTATTCCTATCGATTGCATAAGTGTCATTATGCCTGCATTGACAAGCCCCACCACCATAACGGTTGTGGCGCTTGACGACTGAATTATGCTTGTAACAACAACGCCAGTAAGCACGCCGAAGAATGTGTTTTTTGTCACTTTAGCTATGATATTTCTGAAAGTGTCTCCGGAGATATTTTGGAGGCCTTCAGACATGTATTTCATTCCGAAGAGAAAAAGACCGAGTCCACCAAGAAGAATTATTATGATTTCAACAACATTCAAACCGACCAATTTGTAATCAAAGCTCTTTAAAAAGGTTTCACCATTGTATACGTCCGCCTTAAATATGTAATCTCCCATCTTTGAACCTATTTTAACCTGATTCTCTATAATACCTTTATTGTCTGCAAAGACGGTGTCTTTAAAAAACACAAGCTTGCCGGACAGAGATGTAAAAACGGCATAGACAGAATCGCAGTTTTCAATGGAATCTTTTTCGATTGTTATTTTAACAGGTTCGTCCGCGAAAGATCCGGTCATGCCCTGCATCTTGTTCCAGTCGGTTTTAAATTCCAGTGAAAAGACTGACACAGCAAAACACATTGCGGTAAGAAATGAAATTTTTTTAAACATTATCTCTCCAGATAATTGAAAGGTTTCTCTCTTTCACATTTCCTTCTCTGTAGGAAAACAAAATATCTCTGCGGCAGACATTGCAGAGATTCAGGTCATATACCTCTGCTTGGTCTTTCAGCAAGTCATTTATTATTTTCCTGAGATTGACGTGCGCCTCAAAGTCAAATGTCAAATAATCTTCTCCGAATTTATTTACAAAAAGATCCGCTACTTCTCTCTTAACCGTGAAATGCTCAGTACATATTCCCTGGGCGATTAATACCTTTGACTCCCCCGAAAGAAGCTTTCGCGCATTGGTTATTATTCCGCCTGCAATACCTTTCCAGCCTGCGTGAATCGCGCCGAATTTTCTTCCGCCTTCAGTTGTGAAGAATACATTGTAGCAGTCGGCAGTAAGAAGCATCAGTTTGTCGGAATGGTTTGAGGAGATTAAACCGTCAGCATCCTGAAGAGTCATTTCAATTGGTTCTACTATTACACTTGAATGCACCTGATTGTTTCTGAATGCGCGATTTTCGCTTAAGCCGAGCATCCCGAGAAGAGCATTCCTTGCATCCGAGTTCGATTCAGAACTCAAGCCCATGTCGCCTGCCTCTTTCAGGGATACTGCCACTGTGAAAGGAGCGAGAGTCTTATCAATTATTACGGCATTAGCGCCTTTATCAGTTTTTTTCATCCGATTCCTTTATGTCTACTATCTGAAGTTGCAGCAAGCTCCTTCCGGCATACTCATTTCTAGAAACGTAAAATGCAACGTCAAAGAGCTTGTTTGGCGAAGCTATGGTTTTAAGCATCTCCCTGCCGTTATTGAACCATATGCATTCGAATGTCTGCCGGTTTTGCTTTATGCAGACCCTGAGGTGTTTCTCCTTAAGAAGAGATGGGTAACCCACAATGCTCACATTCTTTGATGCGAAGAGCGGTTTGCTGTTCATAAAGCCGAAGGGCGAGAGCAGATTAAGCTTCTCTTCAAGTTCAGATGTTATCTCATCAAGTTTAATTTCACAGTCGATATCAATTCTCTTTACGTCATTTTCTCCGCATGTGCATTCAGCGGCAAGTTCTTGAAGAGCTCTTCTGAAAGTTTCGATGTTTTCTTTCTTTATAGTCAGTCCGGCTGCGAGACGGTGCCCCCCGAAAGAGACAAGCATGGATTCAACGGATTTCAATGCGTCGTAAAGGTGAAATGATTCAACCGACCTTCCGCTGCCCTTGCCCAATCCGTCTGATATTGAAATCATGATCGTCGGTTTGTTGTACTTTTCAACCAGACGAGATGCTACTATCCCTATCACGCCCTCATGCCAATTCTCCTTTGCAAGAACAATAACTGAACTCGAAGAAAGGTTCTGAGACTCGATTATTGAGACCGCCTCTTCAAAAACGTCGGAATCGACCTCCTGCCTCATTCTGTTCTTTGTATTGAGTTCATTCGCTATCTCTTCAGCCGTACTGTCATCATCGGTGATTAAGAGTTTGACTGCGTTTGTGGCGTTAGACATTCTCCCCATTGCATTTATCCTCGGCGCAAGGATGAACCCTATGTGAAATGACGTCACTTTGCGCTTTTCGATGCCCGATACCTCCATCAATTTGCTTATACCGGGATTTTCCGTCTTCGCAAGATGACTCAGACCGTAATGAGAAATAATTCTGTTTTCTCCCAAAAGCGGCACTACGTCTGCGACTGTTCCCAGTGTCACGAAATCAATGAAATCTTCTATGACATTCCCCTTATAATCCGCAAGCCGGGATATTGCCTGGACAAGCTTGAAAGCAACTCCGCAGCCTGCAAGGGATTTGAATGGATAGGTTTCGTCATCCCTGTTGGGGTTGATAAAGGCAACGGCATCAGGCACCTGATTCATAACTTCATGATGGTCGGTTATGACAACGTCGATTCCTCTTGATTTTGCGTATTCAATCTCCTGAAAGGCGGTAATTCCGCAGTCAACCGTCACAATCAGGGATACTCTATTTTTTAAAGCATAGTCAATGCCGGAGAGCGAAAGTCCGTATCCGTCTTCGACTCTGTTTGGAATGAAGAAAATCGGCGCATTTCCTAAAAGTGTAAAAAACCTTTGAAGCATTGCAGTCGACGTGATTCCATCAGCATCATAATCGCCGAATATCATTATCTTTTCTTTTGAATTTATAGCGCCTATTATTCTGTCGGCAGTTTCGCGCATGCCCTTCATTTCAAAGGGGTCATGAAGATTCTCAATGGACGGATATAGGAATTCCTTTATTTCATCTTCTCTTCTGAGATTTCTTGCGAAGAGAATCTTTATCAGCGGAGCAGGAAGCTTTAATTTTTGAGATATATTCTCAACTTCATTTGCGTCGGGCGAATCTGCCATAAACCATTTATTAATCATATTGATTGCTCTATCTCCCGTATATGTTTTATCACATGAAACTTCAAATGCGATGAAAGTTTGTTAGAGGGCAGATAAATATTCTCGACTCCAACGTGTTCAAGGTGGTTTACCCTAGTTTCGAGCAGCCTGCCTCCGTAAACTTCTCCCGACAGTCCCACCTCCCCCAAAAATGCGTTTTTTAGATTGACCGGTTTGTTTTTATATGAAGAGACGACTGCAGCAATAACAGCTAGGTCGAGCATGGGGTCATTCACCGCAATCCCTGATGATACGTTTACGAATAAATCCATATTGCCCAATTTCATATCAAGATATTTGTCAATAACTCCGGAGATCATCTGGATTCGTCGAAGCGGCACTCCGGTCGAAACTCTTTGAGGAAATCCGAATTTAGAAACAGTCACCAGCGCCTGAACCTGCAGAGCAAGGGGCATGCTTCCCTGAATGCTGCATGAAAGAACGCTGCCGACGGAATTCGAGCTTGAAACATCCATTGAATCCATGTTCTCTATGACACACAGCCCTTTTTCGTTTATTCTGAAGAGAGCTATCTCTTCCGTTGAGCCGAATCTGTTCTTTACTGATTTCAGCATTCTGACGTCAGAATCGTTTACCCTGTCAAACATGAAAATAGAATCCACAATGTGTTCAAGGGTTTTCGGTCCTGCCACAGAACCGTCTTTTGTTATATGTCCTATTATTACTGCCGGTATCGATCTGCTTTTGAGAATCTCTATAAGCTCAGCCATGACAAATTTGACCGTAGTGGGAGAACCTGCTATGCCAGGAAGTCGATCCGAATTCATCGTCTGAACCGAATCCACAATAACAAGGTCTTTTCCTTCAAGATTCGCCATTACATCCTCAATAAGATTAGTCGAAAGCACTTCAAAATCGTTTCTTCTTGATACCCTAGCTGACCGCATCTTCAGCTGGGTTTCATTCTCCTCTCCTGAGACGTACAGTATGTTTTTTGCGTCTATTTCATCTATGAGTTTTAAAGCAAGGGTCGATTTGCCTGCTCCTGGCTGTCCTGCTATAAGTATTACTGACCCTTTGACAATGCCATTGCCGAAGACTCTGTTCAGGTTTTTATCTAAAAGCTTCAGACTTTGGAGGTTATCCGTCCTCAAGCTTTCCATAGAAACAGGTTTTTTTCTCTGACCTTCTTTCGACTCTTCTTTAATTTCAATGAGCGATTCCCACTCTCCGCATTCCGGACATTTTCCATACCATTTCAGGGATGAGAATCCGCACTCTCTGCAGATAAATCTTGTCGACTTTTTCTTCACATGCATCCCTTTATCAGTTTGTTTTTCTTCATGTCGTCAAGTATGTCATTAAGCTGCCTTAATGATTTGTTCAGCTGTATATAGACTGTGTCCTCCCTGAGTATCCTCTTGACGGCGCCGCTGCCTTCGGAGAACATGTCTATCTCCTTCTTAATCAAATTCACTGCAGGGTATAGGGAATCCACAAGAAGGCGCACTTTGTCAGAAGCATAAGCGATGTCCTGAACCGCCGTTCTTATGTCGGTGTCATTTTTCTCTACCAGCTTATTTATCTTGTTTAGAGCCGAATAGATCGTATCTGTTATCGCATCTATCTTGCCCTTTTCAGGTATTGAATTTTCCGCAATCTTCTTTATATCCTGAAGAATGATTCCTATCTGAGCAAGATTGAAATCATGCCTCACTCCGATAAGCGTGTCACTCGGGAAAAGATACTCCCTCTCTCCGTCTGGCTGAAGGAATATGTATTTAGTGCCGCCGATAATCCCGTAATCCTGCAAAGAAACGAAGCTCTTGTCAAGCACTTTAATCTTTTTATCCATCCAGAGTTTTACGACGACAAAGTCGTTCGCGAGATGTATTTCGTCGACCATTCCGCATTTAACTCCCCTGAACCTTACCTCATCGTTAGTGCGCAAGCCGTCGACGGATTCGAATTTTACGAGAATGTAATTGTCAGACTGCGCTATGCGGATTTTGTTCATGTAGAATGAAACAAATATGAGTATGAACAAACCGAGTATCACTACAATTCCTATGGTTAATGCCTTTACTTTCATATTTTACCTGCCATTTTAACGTATGCCCTAGCGATAATATTGTCAAAATCCATGAAATCCTCCTTCGTTCCGCAGAACAATGTTCTTCCTTCATCTATAAGCATCACGTAATCAGTAAAATCTATGAATCCTCTCATATCGTGAGTTATTACTATTGTCGTCTTTTTTATTTCAGAGTGAAGATTCCTGATTAAATCTATTATTCCTTCAGCAGTTAGCGGGTCAAGTCCGGTTATGGGTTCATCGTAAAAAAGGATTTCAGGGTCTGTTATCAGAGCCCTTGCTATTGCCACTCTTTTCTGCATTCCGCCGGAAAGCTGGTTTACGTATTTTTCCGAAACGTTCGAAAGATAGGTCACTCTGAGCTTGTCAGCTACCATATCTTTTAAATCATTTTGACTGATATCCGGATTTCTGTATGACACCGGAAGAGAAACGTTTTCAAAGACATTCATTGAGTCAAGAAGGGCATTGTTCTGAAAAAGAACTCCGAATTTAGACCTTATGCTCTTCAATTTTTTGTATTTGACGTTATATATGTCAGTGTCGTCAATCAAAACTCTTCCTGAATCCGGTTTTATTAAGCCGAGAATTGTCCTTAAAAGAAGACTCTTGCCAGCTCCGCTTCTTCCTATCACGGTGCAGAATCCGTTTTTCGGAAGATGAGCGTCAATTCCGTACAAACCGGCATCATTGAATCTCTTTGTAACGTTTTCAAGTTTTACCATAAAAAGAGCATCCTCGTGAAAATATAATCCAAAACAACAACGGCTATCGCGGAAACGGTCACCGAAAGAGTTGTCGCCCTTCCCACCGCCTTTGCCCCCGTCTTTGCCGTGATCCCGAAATAGCATGAGAGTATGACTGTAAAGAATCCGAACATCAGCGATTTTATTAGACCGCCAAAGACCTGAAACATTTCAAAGTTCTTTTTCGAGCCCTCAATAAACATATTTGAGGTTATATCCAGAGCGGCAATTGAAATCAGATAGGAGCCGAAAACTATGGAGAATTCTGTTATAAGAGTGAGAAAGGGAATTATCAGAACAGCTGCAGCAACTCTCGGCATTACAAGATACTCTATAGGGTCTATCGACATGACCTCAAGAGCATCTATCTGGTCAGTCACCTTCATAGATGACAGTTCTGCGCTTATCTGCGAGGAAACCTTTCCTGAAAAACCTATACCGGTGATTATCGGCCCAATCTCTATTAGCACAGCCTGCGTCACTATAGTAGAGACGTAGAGCATCGGAAGGACGTCCCTCATCTGATACGCTATCTGATAAGCCGAAACCATTCCCATGAAAAGCGAAGCAAAAACAAGTATCAGAATCGACTCCTGACTTATTTCGAACATATGGTACACTATCAGTTTCCAATTTTTGAATGCCATTCTGAAGCTCTTCAACACTCTCAGAATGAAAAGAGTTATCTCTCCGGTGGTAAGCGTAAATGATTTCAAGTAATTCATTGCTGCCTTGCCTTTGGCTTGAACAGAGTATGGGCAGGGTCAAAGTGAATTTCTATATCTCCGGTCGGTCCGTTTCTCTGCTTTGAAATTATAAGTTTTGCATCGTCAAGTTCCACACCCTCTTTGAATTTTCTGTGAATGAAAATAACGACGTCAGCATCCTGTTCAATGGAGCCGGAATCCCTTATGTCTGAGAGAATGGGCTCTTTGTTCTCCCTCTTCTCCGGGTTTCTTGACAGCTGAGCGAGTGCAATCACCGGAATATTGAGTTCCTTAGCTAACAGCTTCAGGGAACGGGATATCTCTGATATTTCAACCTGCTTATTCTCAACTCTTTTGTCCAGATGCATCATCTGAAGATAGTCAATAATCAGGAAATCGATTGACTTGTCCATCTTCATCCTTCTCGATTTTGCTTTTATGTCAAGAGGCGTGCCCTTTGTCGAATCATCTATGTAGATTTCGGAAGCAGTGAAATCATTGTATGAAACAAGAAGATTATGCATATCTCCCTTTGAAAGGTTGCCTTGCCTCAGTCTAAGCGAGGATATTCCAGAGTAAGAACATAGCATTCTCTGAATAAGCTGTTCTGAGGTCATCTCCAGAGAGAATATAAGCCCTTTATACTTTGGCGCGTCATCCTGCGTTTTGACGCACTGATTCGACAGCATGTTCAAAGCGAAACTTGTCTTTCCGACTCCCGGTCTCGCCGCAAGAACTATAAGCTCGCCCTTCTGAAAGCCCGTGGTCATTTCGTCAAGGTCTTTAAATCCGGTGGGCACCCCTGTCACCAGCTGTTTTCTTGTCATATAAGTGTCTATCATCTTGTGGATCTGCGGTATCGAGTCGGAGACTGATATTATATCGGCTTTATACCTGCTCTCCCTTACTTTGAATATGCTTGACTCCGCGTTTTCGATTATTTCATCCACTGTTTTTTCGGTGTTGCAGTCATCAACTATAACCTTCGCTGTACCTATCATGTGGCGGAGTATGAAATTCTCCTCCACAATGTTGACGTATTCGTCAAGATTCGGTATCATGTCGATTTTATCAGTCAGCATCTGCAGGTAATCGTCGCCTCCTATTTCAGACAAAAGATTTTCCCTCTTGAGCCTGTTTTTAAGAGTGACTATGTCTATTTTTTCATTGCTGTTGTACATTTTGATTATCACGGAAAATATTTTTCTGTGTTCAGTGAAATAAAAATAATCCTCTTTTATTTTAGGCAGAATGCTGTTCAGCTGGTTTGACGCGTCAAGTATTATGCCGCCCAAAACAGCCATCTCAGCTTCTTTTGAAAAGAACGGCTTCTCTCTGTTCATAGCTCTCCCGCAATCCCTTTAAGTTTAACTAAATCCGAAGCAACCTGGATCCGTATCTTGTTTTTTGCCTCTCCTTTTGAGTATAGAATGGCCGCTGGATGGTAAGTTGAAATCACCTTTATTCCTCCGTCGATTTCAAAGACTTTATTCAGATACTCATACATATTTTTGGATTCTTTATCTAAAACTGCGCTCGCGGCGTGCCTTCCCAGTGTTAAAATCACTTTCGGCTTTACGAGCTTGATCTGTCTTTTTAAAAACACTATGCATGACTCTTCCTGTTCTCTTGTCGGATCGGCATTGTGGGGCGGTCTGCATTTAAGAACGTTGCAGATGTATACGTCATTTTTGGATAAACCTATGTATTTGAGCATCTCCTCCAGTTTTTCTCCCGCTCTTCCCACAAAGGGGACTCCCCTTTTATCCTCCTCTTCTCCGGGCGCCTCTCCCACAAGCATAATATTTGCCGATAAATTCCCGCTTCCTATAACCTTATTAACGGCTGTCGAGTAAAGACTGCATTTTCTGCAGTTCATTATGTCAGACTCCAGAAGAGTGTCTTCTTTCTCGAGTTCTTCTGTCACTGCAATATATTTTCTGAAATGTTTTTTTTCAAATTGAAGTGCGTTGATAAGAGAATTTAGAACTTTATCCATTCAAGCACCTTGTCGGCTATTTCTTCCTTCGAAGCGTTCTTGACTGTGAGGGTCTTGCCGTTCTTTGCTAATACCTTTACAGAGCCGGTTAAAGAAGAGAGATTGGAGGGCGAGTTCACTACTATGAAGTCAAGATCCTTCTCTTTCATCTTTGCAAGAGGTTTTTTATCGCCATTCTCCGATTCAAGTGCAAAACCTATTTTTAAAGCTTTCGTATTTGACTTTTTAAGCTCGGAGAGTATGTCTATATCCTTCTTCAAAGATAAGGTCATGAGATCTTTCTTCTTGATTTTTTTGCCGCTGTATTCTGTCTTGAAGTCATTTACCGCCGCAGCCATTATCAAAAGGTCTGCTCCGGCGATTCTTTTCTTGACCTCTTCAAGCATCTCAGCGGAAGTTTCCGCCTTTACGTTTTCAGATAAAGGATTTTCGCTTACAGTTATCCTGCCGTGAATATAAGTTATGCTTTCGGCTTTCTTCAGAAAAGCGGCATTTATAAAACAGTCAGCCATTATTCCTGATGATAAATTCGCCAAAATCCTCACAGGATCGATTTTTACAATGGTTCCCCCGCCGGTTATTATCACTCGCTTTCCTTCAAGAGCTCTGCTCCTGTGAATGAGTTTCTTGGCATGCATAACTATTGTTTTCACTTCAGGAAACCTGCCTTTGCCCTCTTCTCCGCATGCCAAGAATCCGGTATCCGGCTCTATGACAAAAACGCCGCGCTCTTTAAGCATTGAGATGTTTTTCCTGACGGCAGGATGCTCGTACATTCTGTTGTTCATCGTGGGAGCAATGAGAACTTTCTTGTCAAACGCAAGGTACTCCGTGGAGAGAAGATCATCTGCGATTCCGTTAGCGAACTTGCCTATGACGTCTGCTGAAGCTGGTGCAACCACAAGAATGTCCGCCCAGGAGGAGAGAGCAATATGCTCGGTTGAATACTCATTCTCATCGTCAAATATACTTTCATAAACTTTGTTTCCTGAAAGAGTTTTAAGAGTCAAAGGAGTGATGAATTTTGAACCGTTCTTTGTCAGAATAACTTTTACGTCAAAACCCGCCTTCTTGAACTCCCGGACAAGAGCAGCGGCTTTGTAAGCCGCTATGCATCCTGTAACTCCGATGAGAACATTACTCATTTGATTTTATGCGGTCTTCAAGGTCATTGTCAAAAAAGTCGTTGAAAGCGTCCTTAAGAGGTTCATTTTTCGCTAGATTTGCAGGCGGTTCTTCTCCCTTGGACGAGAAGTTTATATAATTCTCCTGATTGTACTTCTTTGCCCTTTTAGCTATTAGCACTACGGCAAGGTATTTGTTCTTTACCTTTTTGTAAACCTCGTCAATCGGATAAACGTTCATTTATTCCTCCTTTTTATTTCATTATCTATGATTGACAGCATTTCGACGTAAGTTTCATCAATGCTTTCATTGATTACTCTGTAATCGAAATCCTCAGCCTCTTTAATTTCAGCCTCGGCATTTTTCATTCTCACTTTTATCGTTTCGTCGTCATCGGTATTGCGTTTCATAAGGCGACTCTTAAGAACTTCCATTGAGGGAGGAAGAATGAAAACCGTAACTGAATCGCTGAATTTTTTTTTGATCGATTTCGCTCCTTGCACGTCAAGATCCATAATCACGATTTTGCCTTTATACGTTTCTTCTTCAATCATCTGAACCGGAGTTCCGTACCTGTAATCATGCACAACAGCTGTTTCCGCGAAAAACCCGTTTTTCTCTCTCTTTAAAAACTCAGCCTGACTTATAAAAAAATAGTCTCTGCCGTCTGCTTCCCCGCGTCTTTTAGGCCTTGTAGTAGCTGATATCGAATAAACTATATCGTCTCTGTTCTCGACAAGCATTCTGCAGACAGTGGTTTTTCCCCCTCCGGAGGGAGAGGATACTACAAGCAGGAATCCCTTTCTATTCGACATTGTTTGCCTGCTCCTTAAGTTTTTCTATCGTCTCCTTTATCTTCAAAACAACCTGAATTATCTTTAAATCCTCCGACTTCGCCGACATTGTATTCGCCTCTCTGAGCATTTCCTGGAGTATGAATGACATTGATGCTCCGTACTCTTCCTTCTTCAGGCGCGCGAGGTGGGCTTTGAATCTGGATATTTCCTCGCTTATGTCTATTTTATCTGCATAGACCATTATCTCCTGATTTAAAAGCTGGCTTTTATCCTCAAGCATGTTTTTAAGCTTCTGCCTTTTTTTATCGGTCGCGCCGGATGCGTAAGATTCAATCTGCCTTATTTCGGCGAACAGGACAGAGGCGTATTTCGTAAGGTCCTTGTTTATCTCCTTTCCTTCGCTTTTTCTGAAGGACTCAAAACGTTTCAGACACTCAGCTGACAATTTTTGAATCTCTCTGGCATGCTTAGAATCAATCTTCCTTGAAACTGGTATATAATTTGAGATATCGCTGAAAATAAGCTGCGAAAATTCGCCGAATCCATTTACTCTTGATAACTTACTTAATTTTGCGATTCGACCTTTCACAAAAGATTCTATGAATTCTGACGAATAATCAACGCTTACGCTTACGTTCAGAGTGCCTCTTTTGACTGTGCTGCTAATCAGAGTTCTCATGGTCTGTTCAAGAGCAGAGAGTTCGGGAGGCATTCTGAAGCTGATGGAAAAATTCTTTCCGTTCACACCCTTGAGCTCCAAGGAGACACTTCCGTATCCGCCAACCTCTTTGGTGACTTTTGCATAGCCTGTCATTGATTTTATCATTCTATCTCCAGCATGAAAGTTGCGGGTCCGTGATTTACGAGGTATACGTCCATCAATTCCTTGAATCTGCCCTGCTTTACAGAGACTGTTTTTGACAGAACCGAGAAAAGCTCTTCAAAGAGCGCTGCCGCTCTGTCACTCTCTGCCGCGAAGTCAAATGATGGTCTGTTTCCTTTTTTTGTCTCAGCGCACAAAGTGAATTGCGGAACAAGCAGTATTTCTTTCTTTGTGTCTTTGATGCTTTTATTCATTTTTCCGTTTTCATCCTCAAAAATTCTTAAATTCAAAAGCTTTTCGGCAGCCCTTTCAGTCGCTTTATCTTTTTCATCTCTGCTAAAACCCACAAAGACAAGAAGTCCTTCGGAAATCTCTGATACTTTTTCTTTGTTTACGCTGACCGATGCTTCACTCACCCTCTGAACAAGAATCTTCATTCATTCTCCTGATGAAATTTCCTATATAATGGCGCACAAATTCGGACGACGGGGATGTTATAAGATTCTCTGTGACAACCACCGGCTCTGACTTGTATTTGACGTCATGCTTTTCGACCAGCTCCTGGGTTATGTTATTTCTGACAAAATTTATCTCTCTTCCCCTCAGCATCCCGATTTTCATAAAAAGAATGGGAGCAAAGTTGGATGCAACAATGACCTTCCCTGCAGAATCCGCATCGGCAATGATTTTATGGAGTTTTTTGTTTTCGGAAATGTATGTTATTCCTATTCCTCCGTTGATAATGAGAAAATCCATCGGGTAATTATCTGTCGAGTCTATAGTAGTGAATGGCAGTGTCTTTAATCCGGAGATGCCTATGCATGTGTCATCATTTTCGGAGAAAACGTAATATGTTAGGCCAGCTGAATCAAGAAGTGATGTCGTTATAAGAAACTCCACGTCGTCAAACTGCTTCTGGGGTATGAATATAGCGCCAACAGGAGAAGAGTAAGCCAAAAGGCCGATAAAAATTAATGTCAAAAATAGACATACTTTTAAATGCTTCATAGTTATTTATTATATTATTTATATAAGGTTTAGTCAATAGAAAATTGAGTGCACATATTACCGGCGTGCCAGCCAGCTATTTTATTATCTGAATTATCCTGTCTCTGTAAATTGAATCAATGTAAGAGTGGAGAGGAGTGAGGTATTTCGCGTAAATTTCATTGTTATGCTTCTCTGCCGCCGCCTCTGCATTCACCTTTGACCCGTTTTGAAAACGCACTATTAGAGATGTATAAATGACATAGGCAAGCACATAATCCCTCGTTTTAAGGTATGATGAAGTGAATTCAATTTTATCAAAAGAAAAATCGTCTTTATTTTTCAAAAGAGCCATTATTCCAAGTGCAGTAACTGCTCCGGTTATGAGCCCATCCCTCAGCGCGGCGATATAGTCGCCTGCATAAATTTCGCCCAACCCAGGAACAGCTGAGAGAGAGTAGGCGAGTAGAGGATTCTTTATGTCTATTCTGTTGTATAATGAAATACTCTTTTTTATTGAATCCGGCAGAAAATCAAATGGGAATTCCCCGTCTTTAAGCACTAGAGAGCGTATAAGCATAAGAGATGACAGGAGGTTTTCCTCTTCAACTGCGAAATCTTCATACTCAAATATCGCTTCAGAGAATGAACCTTCGGAGAATGCAATGTATGAGCGGACAAGAGCTTCATCCCTCAGCTGTCTTTCACTGCTTTCATATGAAAAGACCTTATCAAGTATGGAAAGGGATATCTCATTGTAATGACCCAAAGCGTACATCGATGCGGTAGAAATCAGGTAACCGGCAGTATCCGTTATGCCTTCTTCAAACTTGTATCTCTTGTACTCTCCGCAAGCTCTGTAATAATCATTATCTTCAAGCAATTTCCTGTAAACAGACTCAGAATGAGCAGCGAGGCTTGAGAATAGAATCAGAGTAATCCAAAATAACCTTTTTATAATACTCCTCCGTCTTGTTTTTATGATATATTGAAGCTGAATTGAATGCTCCGTAAAGCTCTCCTATGTAAAATGCGCCGAAAACCGCGGCTGCCGCATAAAATGCCGGCGTATTCTCCGTATAAAAATAGTAGTATGCAGTTATGACTGCCGGAGTCAAAACAGTCACTATTGAAAACAGTCCGTCTCCGCTCCTCTCCGCATAGAACCGGCCGGTCCCAGGAATCAAAGCCGACATTAAAAGCGCAAGGTACGGATTCTTCTTCTTTATCTTTAAGTAATCTCTGTAAATCGTTTTAATTTCGCCGCTTAATAACAGGGATTCTTGTGGGGAGAATTTGGATTGGAAGATAGCAGAGAGATGTTTTATGTCCATTCCGCTCTCTGTCGGAAGAGTTTTTATC
This sequence comes from bacterium, assembly GCA_028698175.1. GTDB lineage: Bacteria > Hydrothermota > 32-111 > 32-111 > 32-111 > UBA2202. The sequence continues at coordinate 14,040 of JAQVDU010000029.1, forward strand.
GTGTCTATAGAAGCATAATTTTTTCTTAAAAACTCAGCTAAAAGATAATTGAATTTTGCGTCTTCATCAAAGGCAGTCAAATTCGACAGGACTTCGGAAGCCTTTTCGTACTCTCCCATGTAAATATAACATGCGGCAATCAGGTTGCTCACTTTAACGGTATCAGCTGAAGGATTTTCGTAAAATTCTCTTTTGAGCTCTGTAATGCATCTGAAATAGTCACCCTCACCGAAGAGAAACTCTGCGAAATCCATATTCATTGAGAATATTCTGACAGCAATTAATGCCGTTAAAAGCGTAAGTGTTTTCTTCATGATATTTTTAAGGGTTATCGATTATTTTATAACCCCTCTCCTTTGTCAAAACATAATCCGGATAATGCAGGTGCAGGTAATCGCGGCAGCTCAGATTGCATCTTTGAAGCCTGTCTATTCCTTTCATGATGCCCAAAGCAAAACCATACTTTCTAATCGCCTGAAACATATAGTTTGAGCAGCTTGGAGTGAAGTTGCACAATTCCCCCTGAGCAGGCGAAATTATTATCTGATAAAATCTCAGCGCGGCAAGGGGCACTATGTTAAGGGAATTGTCCGTCAGGGTCTTGTCGTACCTGTCATTGTAGTATATCTCAACCGTATCGCCCTTTTCAAAAGGTTTCTCAACGAATGGTTCGGATACATTAATCGCTATCAGAGTTAAAAGCATCAACGAAACGCTCAAGCATCTCTCCTTTTAAAGTGAATCCCGCCGCTTGGGGATGGCCTCCCCATGACAGGAAATATTCCTTTTGGCCTTCAAGCTTCTTTACCCAGTTGTATGGGTTCTTGGCTCTGCACTCTCCTGACAGAGTTTTTCCCTTAGTGCCTATTATGCACACTGGGACTTCAAATTTCTCGGTAAGCTTGCTTGCGGCAACTCCTATGTACTTATATTCAACTCTCTTCTCTATCAACAGTATTCTGTTTTTGAAACCGTCATAATTTATCCTGTCGATTAGCTTATTGCATATTCTTTCAACAGCTGTTTTATAGTCCAGTGCATTCTTCTTGCATGTTTTTATATGCTTTAGCCTGCTTTCCTCTGTTAGTCCCCTATTCTCTATGAATATGTCAACCATAGTATGGCGAGTTCTCACTGTCTTTGATGAGGTGACGATCGAACATATTTCGTTTTTCGAAACGCCTGCCTTTTTGAATTCTCTGTATTCTTTCATAAAATATCCGATGTTATACATTAACTCTCTGTTGAGAGGAGAATCCGGGACGCGGTCGCAGATTGTTCCAAGCGCTGCCAGGGAAAGGTTTTTTTTGTTTTCATGCCATGTTTCAGTTAAATCATCGGCTGATTTCAATTTCTTAAGAAGAAACCAGGAAAATATGTAAGCCACTCCGGCACCTGACAGGTTCATAAACTTTCTTTTTCTAAGGATATGCGGATTTATATATGGAACTTTCTCGACGAGTCTGCTGTGAGGTACGTGATGGTCCGTAATAATAACCTTAATCTTTCTTTTCAGAAGCTTTTTAATGGCATCGTAATTAACTGTTCCGCAGTCAACAGTTATAAGACAGTCAAACTTCTTTCTTTTGATTCTGTCAATGCCTTTATCCGTAATCCCGATTCCATCCCTCGTTCTTGAAGGAATAAAATAGTCAGTATTCTTGCCTGCATCCCTTAAAGCCCTTACAAGAAGAGCTGTGGAAGTCATTCCGTCGGCATCCTCATCTCCCCAAACAAGAATCCTTGATGAAGATTTTATTGTCCTTAAAGCAATTTTGAAATATTTATGGGAAAAGTCTTTCTCTTTCAGCAGAGGGTAATCCATATATCCTCGAATTGATTCTCCTGCCTGACTTTCACAATATCTTTCTGTGCCATGTCAAGAATGGCGACGAACGAGAGTATCACTTCAAACATCGTCTCTTGAGAGAGAATGTATTCCAAAAAACTTATTTTTTCCTTATTTTCAAGATAATCGAGAATCTCTCTCACTTTCTCGGTTATGGTCTTTCTTACCTTCGGCATTCTGTATGACGTCAGAGAGAGACCTCTCTTCAAAAGCGGCATAAAAGCCCCCATCAGGTCGCTTAGAGAGAGATTCTCTTCGGTCTCTGCTGCTTCTGTAGAAACAAAGGTTATATTTCTGGAGTAGAGCTTTCCGGCTTCATACTCAATGCTTCTGAAAAGCTCGGACGCCTTTTTGAATCTTTGGTATTCGAGCAGTTTGTCCACGAGCGGCCGCCTCGGGTCATCTACTTCTTCGCCGTCTGTCTGCTGAGGAAGCATCATATCTGATTTTATCTTCACTAGAGTCGCCGCCATAACAATGTAATCTGAGGCAATGTCTATCTTCAGATCCTTCATCTTGTCTATTATTTCAAGGTATTCTTCTGTTATCTTCGTAATGGGTATGTCATAGATATCTATTTCATTCTTTCTTATGAGATATAAAAGAAGGTCAATAGGTCCTTCGAACTCCTGAAGATGAATTTCTATGCTTTCGCTGAACATATCAGAAACTGAATCCTATGCCCAGCGACTGTGTCACTCCAAGCTGGCCCCACATTTTTGCCGAATAACTTACTGAGACATTCTCATAAGACATTCTGAATCCTGCCGAAAATCCCGCAAGAAGGTCTGAACCGTAGCCAACCGTAAGGTCTTCTCTGTCTGAGGAGAATCCCCATCTGAAAGAGAAAGCAAACGGATCCATAAAGCTCTTCTTTCTTGCTGTTATGGTTTTCACGGTTTCTTTATCTTCCTGATTATCAATAATATTTGAATCCGCGTTTGCTACCATTTCCTTTGCATTTTCCTCAACCGTTGCTGAATCTGCTTTTGCGTCCTCAAGATAGTCTGCATAACTCTGATATTCATCTGCCGTATCTGCCTCTGCTATCGACTCTGATTCATCCTGCACAACAGAGAGAGAATCCGTTTCAGGAGCTTCAAATTCGAAAGCTTCATTTACATTCAGCGTGTCCGTAACAAGAGAGTCCTTATTTGGAACATTTATTTCATTGTTGAAAGTGGTCTCGGATGTATCTTTGAGAGATTCATTTTCGATCGGCAAAGAAATATCTAATGTTATGTCGGCAGAGTAATTCTCACGGGCTCTTACCAGGAAGAATTCCATTCCTGCGGCATAAAAATATTTTCTGTCGAGGATTTTACCGGCGTCAATATAGACAGCGAACGGCATGTCTTCCTTTGAAATCGATACTCCCGCTACAACCTTCGCCGGAGAGAGAGACGTTTCCGTGAAATCGTAAAGCGCGCCGAGATTGGTTACATTGACTCCTGCGCTTAAAAAATCAGAATAAATATTTCTGAATATAAACCCTAAGTCAAAGGAAGCGGCTAAACCTTTGTAATCAGTTATGTTTTCGAAGCCAAGATTTATGCCCGCGCCTAATGTCATTTTGTCGGAAATTCTGAATGCCTTTGAATAATTGGCCATAACAGCATTGGCCGAGTATGTTCCGAGGTCTGTGTTGAGGGAATCCCTTCTCTCTATAAGGCCCGAATTGAAATATTTCAGAAAAATCTGAGAACCTCCAAGATTGTAAGTAAAGAGTCCGAAATGGGAGCCGGCAATGTAATTCATATAGTTGATTGAAGCCTTGTCGTCTTTGCACAGCAGGAGAGAAGCCGGATTTATCATATCGCCGTCTCTTTCAAGAGCTGCGGCGCCGGCTGTTGAAAATGACTGTGAAGAGGGGCTGATTGGTATATTCAGATAATTGAAACCCATTTCACCCGAATAATATTGAGCGTAGGAAGTCAGATATATAAGCAGAAGCGAGGATAACAGAATTACTCTTTTCACTTTTTACCTCCGTTAATGTATGATACTGCTTCGTTGACGAATGATGCTGTTCCGATGTATAGAGGCTCTCTCTGATGCAGTTCGGAAGGCTTTATTTCAAGAATATCTTTTTCACCGTTTGAAGCCGAACCTCCCGCATTCTTCGCTATCATTGCCAGCGGATTGGCTTCGTACATGAGTCTCAGTTTGCCCTTCGGTTTGTCAGGATTCTTATAATCAAGAGGATACATGAATATTCCGCCGTAAATCAGGCTTCTGTGAAAATCGGAGACAAGAGACCCGATGTACCTCAGAGAGAATGGCTTGTCCTGATGTTTCAGATAATCAATGTACTCTCTTGTTTTCTCATTCCAGTATTTATAGTTGCCCTCATTTATCGAATAGTACCTCTTTGAGGGTTCCGGTATGCTCAAACCCTCATGAGAGAGAAGAAACTCTCCCAATGAGGAATCCAGCGTGAAACCGTGAACGCCCTCTCCTGTTGTGAAGACGAGCATGGTAGAGGAACCGTAAAGTATGTAGCCGGCCGCAACCTGCTCAGAACCCTTCCTGAGGAAATCCTGTTCGGTGCACTCTCCCTCGTTTAAAAGCTTATAAATCGAGAATATTGTCCCTATGCTCACGTTCACGTCAATGTTGGAAGACCCGTCGAGAGGGTCAAAGAGAACGCAATACCTCGCCTTTGTGTGTTTTAAAAAATAATCCGGCTCAGCCATCTCTTCCGAAGCGACTCCTCCAACCGATTCATTCTTTGAAAGAATGTTGAGAAATGCGTTGTTGGCAAAATCATCAAGCTTCTGAACCTGCTCTCCCTGAACATTTTCATGACCTGTCAAGCCAAGGATTTCAACAAGACCGGCCTTATTGACTTCCCTTGAGATTATCTTTCCCGCAAGAATTATGTCTGATAGAAGAAGTGTAAAATCTCCTTTGGCATAGGGGAACCTCTTCTGCTGATTCAGAATAAAGTGCTGAAGTTGGATATTGTTGTCGTTCATAATTTCTCCCGGATTTCTTTTATGAATTTTCCTATCTCCTCAGGAGAATCTGTGGAAAAAGAAGGTTTAATTTTATCCGAATCTTTGAACAGATAGGTCTCTTTGCTGAAATGCACAGAGTACATCCCCATATCATTTGCTCCTTTTATGTCAGTGACCGGAATATCCCCTATATGAACAGTCTCATGGGGCTGCGCTCCGGTGCTCATCAGAACGTATTCAAAAATCTTTCTGTGCGGTTTTGAGACGCCGATTTCGTCTGAAAATGCGTACACGGAAAAAGAATCATGAAGTTCAAGCTCTCTGATGACTTCTCTCAGATACCTGCCCGGCGTAAAACCGGCGTCGGAAATGATAGCGAGTATGTAGTCCTTTCTTAGAGAGAGCACAAGCTCCTTCATACCCTCAATGATTTTATTCTCCGACTTCATCAGGCTCTTCTGCATAATTTCCAGAATTTCCTTTCTCAGCGAACTGCTTGGGTTTATTTTCAGTTCAGAGAATATCACGTCTAGCGATGCGGATGTCTGAAGCGTATAATATTTTCCGAGCCACTCTTCATTGAAATAATCCCACGCTTTTTTTACTGCTGAATTTATTTCATCCGTCGTGACAGTGAAACCCTCTTTGAGAAGAACTTCTCTTATTTTGTCGCCTCTCTGCCTCTCCGATGTTTCACTGTTTGCGCCAGTCAGAAGCGTGTTCCATAAATCAAATGAAACGACTTTTATCATCTGACCCTCTGAAAGTGTCTTTGCTTTTGGCATAATCTATCATATGATAGACGGCGTCATAAATGTTTGCTTCTATTGTCTTCAGCCGCTCCGATTTGTCGAGGTTTTGGCTCTTTATGGCGTTTAGAAGCTTAAGCTCGTTTTGTTCGATTACTTTGATGTTGGATTTTGCCAGATTGAAATACAATCCTCCGTCAAGTTCATTCACAAGCTTAAAAGCTATAAGCGCATGATAAAATGATTTATTCATAAGAAAATAAAACGCAACAAAATATGAGATTTCAGCATCGCTCTTGGCAGCCGAACCGAACAAACGAAGAAGATTCAGGTATCTTGAGCTTTGCCTGGCTTTGTACATGTATTTCATCATCTCGACGAGAGTGTCATAATCGACCCAATTGTTTTTTATTATAAAAAGATATATTGCATCCAGCTCTTCCCTGTTGTCATTAAGCAGATGTCTTTTGAGTTTCAGGTAAAGGTCTATTTTTTCCATATAACAAATATAAAATATAATAAATAAAAGTCAATACTCATCAGAAATTCCTTTCCGCTTTAATTCTGGAATATGCTTCATTTATTGCTTTGAATCTCTCCTCCGACTTCTTTCTTATATTCTCCGGCATGTGCCTAAGTTTGTCTGGATGCGTCTCTTTGACAAGGTCTTTATATCTTTTTTTCACCTCGTCGTTACCCGCTTCTTTCTTAAGGCCAAGAACCATGTAGGCGTCTTCGACAAACCCTCCCGTCGATCTGG
>JAQVDU010000030.1 GCA_028698175.1 bacterium
AAACCAGACCAGATAACAACTTATCCTCTTTTTACATTTCCCTACTCTGAGATCTCACAATTCCAGAAAATCAAGCACGTCGAATCGCCTTCTCTCATAAAAAGAAGAAGAATGTACTATTCAATCTACGAATACCTTGAAAAGTCCGGATATAAAAGGTGCTCGGTATGGTCATTTAAAAGAGAAAAAAACGCGAAAAGGTACTCTTCGGTCACCAGGGAGAGGTACCTAGGATTCGGAGCCAGCGCAGGTTCATACCATGAAACGCACTTTGACCTGAACACCTTCTATGTAGACGAGTACATAAAGACAATCGAAAAAAAGGGAAACGCGGTTGCCATGAGAATCAAATTCACAAAACGCATGGCAAAGCTTTATGATTTTTACTGGAGAATCTACGACACTGATTTTCCGGACAAAAGAGTTTTGTCGGGATTCTCTTATGAGATGAAGAGCGACAGCATCCTCACTCCCATCCTGAAGCTCATGATTTATCTACAACTGGCAAAAAGAACAAAAAACGGATTCTCCCTCACGAAGCAGGGCTCTCTATGGGTGCATTTCGCGCAGAACCTGCTTTCGCTAAGGGCCATTAGCCGCGTTTGGGGAGAGGCGAAAAAGAATCCCTGGCCAGAAAAAATTGTTTTTTAGTTTGAAAATACTTGATTTATGTTTTTGATGATATATAATATATACTTATCTTATAAGGAGGAAACATGGAAATAACTCCTCTTGACATTCGCAAACAGGAGTTCAAAAAATCATTCAACGGCCTTGACAGGCACGAAGTTGAGACATTTCTTACTATGGTTTCCGAGCAGATGGAAGAGCTTCTGAGGGAGAATCATACGATGAAAGAGCAGGTTGATTCTCTCGTTGTCGATCTCGAAAGATACAAAAATCTTGAGAAAACGCTTCAGGACACTCTCACCTCCGCTCAGAGGTCTACAACCGACATGAAGACGAACTCCATAAAAGAGTCGGAAAACATCATAAGAAATGCGAATCTTGAAGCGGAAAACATACTCCAGTCCGCCAAAAATGATGTAGTGCGCCTTAAAAACGAAATCAAGACGCTTATCACTCTGAAAAACAATTTTATAGCAAGGTTCAGGGGAATAATAGATTCATACATAAAAATGCTTGACCAGGAGACAAACGAACATAAAATTGACGTAAATGAAATAAATCAGATACTCAAGGAGCCGCCTGAGAATATAATGAATCTCGGTGCCCTTTTCAATCACATCAAAAAAGAAGAGGAGAAAGATGGAGAAAATAAAAAAATCAGCGGAGTTTTTAAAGAGTAAGGGATTTGTTGACCCTGAAATAGCAATCATTCTCGGAACAGGAATGTCGGAGCTTGCGCAGATAATAAACGTCAAGGCAAAGCTCTCTTACAAAGAGATACCGGACTTCCCGGTTTCTACGGTCGAAAGCCACGCCGGAGAGCTTATATTTGGAGAGCTCGGTGGAAAGAGGGTGATAGCCATGGCAGGCAGATTCCACTATTACGAAGGGTATGATTTTCAAACCATAACCTTCCCGGTCAGAGTAATGCTTTACCTGGGAGCAAAGCTTCTTATTGTCTCAAATGCCGCAGGCGGAGTGAATCCGCTGTTTAAGGCAGGCGAGGTCATGCTGATAACAGACCACATAAATTTTCTTCCCGGAAGTCCGCTCAGAGGAAAGAATTATGATGAGCTCGGTCCGCGCTTTCCCGACGGTTATGAAGTTTATCCGAAGAAATTCCAGGAAATAGCAGAACAGGCGGCAATCGAAGTAGGAATACCTCTCAGGAAGGGTGTCTATCTGGCAATACAGGGTCCATGCCTTGAAACAGGCGCTGAATACAGAATGATTAGAGCGATGGGAGCCGATGCTGTTGGAATGTCGACTGTTCCAGAGGCGCTTGTGGCGAAACACATGAGCATCCCGGTTGCCGGTTTTTCAGTGATAACCGATATGGGGCTTCCTGACCATATGGAGCCTGTCTCATTCGAATATGTTGTAAACAATGCCAAAAGGGCAGAGCTGAGTCTTAAAAAGCTTATCTCAAGGTTCATTGAAAAGGTCACGCTGTGAAATTTAATGCAAAATACATATTCGCCTTATTGGCCGTTTTACTGATATTCGGTTGCACAGACAAAAGCTCAAGCGTTGACAAGATGCTGTCTGAGAAAAAGTACTATGAAGTTATCTCAATGCTTGAGGGTATGAACAACAAGTCTGCCAAAAACTACCTTCAACTTGCGGAAGCTTACAAAGAACTCAGAAAACTTGCGATCGCAGACTCGTACTATGTCATTGCTCTCGAGAAAAACTCCGCTCTCAGAAATGAGGTGGTAAAATCATACGCGACCATAGCTTCAACCGATTTTATGAAGGGTTATACTTCGAACGCAATAAAATACTGGCAGAAGATTCTCGAGCTCAACGGAGCTTACGATATAAACATTGGTTTTTTTCATCTTGGTAAGCACTATTTCGACAACAAAGACTTTGTATTGGCAAAGCCCCTTCTCATAAATGCGATGAATATATCCCTTCCCTCGCATGACAAGATTCAGACATACAGAATGCTTATCGATATATACAGGTCTGAGATGAAATTTGACACGGCAATGAACTATGCCCAGAAGGCATCTGCAGAGTTTTCAAGCGCGCAGGATCCGGAGACTGATTTCAAGGTGGCATACGGAGAAATGAAATTCACCATAGCAAAGGAAAAGTACCTGAAAAAAAATTATGACGATGCATTAAGTTTGCTTCTCGAATTCATAGATAATCCCAGCCCCCTCTCTCTGATAGACGATGCTCATCTTTACGCAGGCAATATATACTTTGAAATCAACAACAACGAGAAGGCGATATATCATTATAAAAAAGTCATAGAATACAGCGACGTGAAGGTATACGGATCGGGAGACACGTATGAAGAGGCAAACGCTAAGCTGAAGGAGATTCTCAAAAGGACAATGCAATGAAAAAAACAATCTTTTTAATCATGATAGCAGCGGCTCTATTTTCCTGCGCAAAGAAAACCGTTTTAAGCGACAGTCTTGTTGGAGAGGAAGATCTCTTCAACAGCGCCTATAAGCAGTATGAAGCAAAAAAATGGGGAAAGGCAATAGATTTATTTCAAAAGTACATCTTCTCATACCCTGCGAACAAACGCACGGAATCAGCACAGTTTTATCTTGCCGATGCATTTTTCAGTGCCCGCTCATATACTGAGGCGATAGTTGAGCTTGAGTATTTTCTCGACAATTACAAGAATTATAACATGAAAAAAGACGCTTCTTACAAGCTTGCATACTGCTATTATAAACTCTCTCCGTCATACCAGTTTGACCAGACTCTTTCCAAGAACGCAATCAATGTGATGCGCGGTTTCATCAGGGATTACCCTGAAAGCGAACACAGGCAGGAAATCGACTCCCTTTCAAGGATTCTCATTTCAAGGCTTGAAGAAAAAAAGATGCATACCGGCAATTTTTACATGAAAAAGAGAGATTACATTTCGGCGGAAATCTACTATTTGTCTGTTGACATGAACAATATCGAGGAGAAACACAAAGACAATGTCAGGTTGTCTCTCGCAGGAGCCCAGTTAAATCTGAAAAAATATGATGAGGCAAAAACAAATCTTCAAAAAATAACAGCAGAGAGCAGGCACTATAAAAAAGCCCAGAACCTGCTTCTTAAAATAAGCAAGCTTGCAGGATGAAAATAGGAATACTCGGAGGAGGTTTTGACCCGGTCCACATCGGACACATCCTTCCTCTGATGCATCTTTTAAATGAATCAATAATTGACAGGGCGATAATTGTTCCATGTTACAGGCAACCGCTGAAGCAGGAATATTCGACCTCATTCGGAATAAGGCTGGAAATGGCAAGTGCCGCATTTAAATCCGTTCCGGAGGTTTTTGTCTCGGATATCGAGAGTTCTCTCCCCCTTCCTTCATATACGATCTACACATTGAGAGAGCTGAAAAAAGAGCTTCCGAACGATTCCCTTCATTTCATAATCGGGGATGACGAAGCCTCGCAGATTAATCTCTGGCACAGATTCGAGGACATACAGGATTATGCGGAGTTCATCATCGTGAAGCGCTCGGTGAATCCCAGGGAGATAAATCTGAAATACTTCGGCAATTCAGTTTTTGCAAACAATCCTCTCGTTGACATATCGTCTACATACCTCAGAGACCTTGTAAAGAGATCCAAGTTTATTTCCGGATTGACGCCTGAAAGCGTCATAAGCATAATCAGGAGAGAAAATCTCTACCGTGCATGATAAAATTCTCCTGATAGATTTGACGAATCTTATATACAGATTCTTTTTTGCCTTCATAAGAAACCCCCTCAGGAATTCAAAAGGATTCAACACGTCCGCCATTTACGGAGTGACTTCGTTTTTGAGGGAGGTTCTGAAGAAAGAGCAGATTCAGTACGCCGTGTGCGCGGTCGACCTCAAGCAAAAAACATTCAGGCACGATCTATTTGCAGATTATAAATCGGGAAGGCAGGATACGCCGGACGAGCTCATTAGCCAAATAAACCCGATATATGACGCAATAGAGAAAATGGGCATTAAAATAGCATCTGTGGAGGGTTTTGAAGCTGATGATGTTATAGGTACTCTCTCTAAGAGATTTAAGGATGAATTCGAAAAGATAATGATAGTGACCTCGGACAAAGACATGGGTCAGCTTCTCAACGAAAACACGTTCATACTGTATCCGAAAAAGGAGAACGGGTCGTATCCACTGCTGGATTTGAAATCAGTTGAAGAGAAGCTCGGAATCAAACAGAGGCAGATAACTGATTATTTTGCTTTAATCGGCGACGCAGTCGACTCTGTGCCGGGAATTGAAGGCATAGGGCCAAAAACGGCGGAAAAGATTCTGAAAGAAGCTGAATCGGTTGATGATATGGTTGAGCATCCAGAGAAGATAACAAACGAAAAAATAAGAAAAAAAATATCGGAAAAGAGAGCGGAACTTATCCTTTACAAAAAACTGGTGACGATAAACACCGAAGTTCCATTGAAAATGGATGCGGAAGACGCGAAAATTATTCAGGCGGATAATGAACAGCTCAACAGATTGTTTAAAGAGTATGAGCTCTATTCAATGGTCGGGGAAAATCAAGACTCTTTGGCAAAAAAAATGACCTTCAAAAAAGAAAATTCCGCAGAGCGCGTCTTTGAAGAGAGCGGAATCCTGACGGTATTCTTGTTTGACGACAACATTGTTCTGAACTCGCAAACCAATGAGTTTATAGGAGAGAGATCATCTCTTGATTCTCCTACAATCCAAAAAGCAAAGAAAAAAAATATCGTTACGAACAATCTCAAAGCGCTAAAGGAGCTTCATCCTATAATAGGCGAAGCGGAAATTTTTGACATACCCCTGATTTCCCAGACTCAGATGAGGCACGGAGGTTTGGAAAGAATAGTGAGGGAATACACAAACGGCTCCTCTGAAACACAAGATTATTTGTCTTTGTCTGAAACCTTCTGCTCTTTCAAAGAGAAATATGTCGAAGAATCCCGCAACGATTTGAACTATAATGTATATAGGCAGATAGAGCTTCCTATAATTCCGGCAATATGCGCGATGGAGGAGGAGGGAATAAAGGCAAACAGAGAGTTTTTTTATGAAGAGAAAAAAAAACTCTCAGCAAAGTTGCATGAATATGAAAATGAAATCTATGAAATGGCCGGATGCAGATTCAACATAAATTCGCCCAAGCAGGTAGGAGAAGTTCTTTTCCAAAAACTGAAGATAAAGTCCCAGAGGAAGACCAAAACAGGCTTTTCAACAGACTCTCAGGTGCTTGATTCCCTTTCTGAGGAGAATCCCATAGCGAAGAGACTTCTTGGCTACAGGGAGTTATCCAAGCTTCTCGGCGGTTTTATAGAGCCGATCCTCCAGATAACGATTAAAGACGACATAGTGCGCACGACTTTCGAGCAGTCTTTCGCGGCTACAGGAAGATTCTCGTCAAGAAATCCGAACATGCAGAATGTGCCTCCGAACATAAGAAGGGGGTTCACGGTCAGAGATCCGAACAATCAGTTTCTTTCGGTTGACTATTCCCAGATAGAGCTAAGGGTTCTTGCGGTTCTCTCCAAGGATGAAAATCTTATAGAAGCATTCAAAGAGAATAGGGACATTCACAATCAGACGGCAATGCACATCTTTGATGTCCCGGAGGATATGATAGACGAAAAGATGCGTTCTGTGGCAAAGGTGGTGAATTTCTCCGTTCTGTACGGAAAAACTCCGTTCGGATTGTCGCAGGAGCTTAAGATTCCAAGAAGAGAAGCGGAAAGGTTCATCGATTCCTATTTTCAGGAGTACGTGCAGGTAAAAGAATGGATTGAAAAGACAAAAGCAGAGACTCTTAAAACCAAAAGAGCCGAGACAATTTTCAAAAGGGTGCGGCAGATTCCTGAAATCAGCTCATCAAATAAAACCGTGAGGGAGCAGGCGGAGCGCATCGCCGTAAACATGCCTGTGCAGGGAACTGCGGCTGATATAATAAAAATCGCAATAAGGAAAGTCTATGAAAAAATCAAAGATAAGAAAGACATAAAAATGATTCTAACGATACACGATGAGCTTGTCTTTGAAGTGAAAGAGAACAGCATGGAAAGGTACAGGAATATTATCGAAGAGACGATGACTGACATTGAAGGATTTAAAGATATACTGAAGGTTAAGTCCTCCGCAGGAAAACTCTGGTCCGAAATCTGATTCTCTCTTGACAATGGCAGTCTGTGGAGTAAAATCAGTTGAAATGGAGGTCAAGTGCAGAAAGAAAATGACAAAATCGCTACGCAGCTGAAAAATGAGCTTAAGAAGAATTTTCCCGAGCTCGAATCGGTTTATTCGAATACGGATATTTTTGTTTTTGAAGAGAAGGTCAAGCTTTTATGCTTTCACTGCGCACATTACAATGAAAAATGGACTTGTCCGCCGAGAATACCCAATCTCAACTATGAAAAAATAATCAAGGAAGATTATAGAAATGCTTTGATTGTCTTTGTAAAAATGAAGATTGAAGACGAAAACTTCGAAGAGGTGCGCCGTATGACGACAAACGTAATACATAAATCTCTTCTTCATCTGGAAAAAATCCTCTATGACAGCGACATTCCGACGAAAATATCTTTTATAGGAGGCAGCTGCAAGCTTTGCAAAAACGGATGCGCATTAAACAAGTGCAGAAATCCATATCAGGCGCGCATTCCTCTGGAGGCGACGGGATGCAATCTTATTGAATCATTCAAAAAAGTCGGCATAAAGATTGAATTCCCGGTAAAAAACTATCTTTACAGATACGGAGTAATTTTATGGTAAGGAGAAACGGATGAACTACATAATTTTAGCGGCTGGAATGGGAACGCGGCTCAAGCCGTTTACCAACAATTTTCCCAAATGTTTAGTCAACATCGGCAATTCAGAGACGATAATCGAAAGATGCGTGCGACTTCTGAGAAAGCACGACAAGAGCGCGGAGATTACAGTCGTTGTGGGTTTTAAGAAGGAATCAATCACGGAAAAATTCACGGACGTGAATTTCGTGTGCAATCCTTTCTATGAATTCACCAACAGCATCGTCTCTCTCTGGTTTGCAAGAAATCTTTTAAACAGAGAGACTGTGATAATAAACGGAGACATTGTGTTTTCTGAAGAGCTGGCCAAAATCCTCGTTAAAAAGCCTGTAAAACCGCATATTTTTATGGATTCGTCGATAAAGAAAGACGGAGATTACAATGTACAGGTGGATGACGGGAAGGTAGTTGTTATGAGCAAGGAGCTCGACGAATACAGCGGAGAGTATGCGGGAATAACCAAGCTGGATAAATCCGCGGCTATGAAGCTTAAAAAGGAAGTGGAGGACTTCATCGACAAAGGGTATTTCAAACAGTGGTACGAAGACGTTCTTGTTCACATGATACTCGATTTTGATTTTGAACTTTATTATGAAGACATTGCCAATTACTCCTGGACGGAGCTGGATTCCATAAGCCAGCTTCTCTTCACAAAAAAAATTCACAGAATGGAATCAGAACATGACTAAGACAGTCCTTGTTACCGGAACCTCATATGGACTCGGGAAAGCGCTTTTTGAAAAACTTTCTGAAAATTCCTCATATAACTTGGCCGGATTGGGAAGAAGCTGTGAAGAGAAAGAGAGCTCAAAAAAAATTACAATCAGGTGCGATATCACAAAGACAGAGGAAATTGAGAGAGCTCTTCTCAAAGTAAAGGAAAAGTGGGGAGGGCTTGACGTTCTAATAAATAATGCCGGCATAGTCGGAGAATTCAAAAAAATGAAAGACTATACAGAAGACGAAATAAAAACAATGGTAGACATCAACATAAAAGGCACCTTTATTATGACTCAAAGAGCTTTGAATTACATAAATATTCCGGGTTATATTATAAATATAGGCTCGACACGGTCAATAACCGGAGCTCCAGATAAGACTCTCTACTCGATGACCAAATTCGCGCTGAGAGGGCTGACTCAAAGCATAAACGCGGAGATGAAAAAAGACAAAATTTACTCAACAATAGTGTGTCCCGGGTCGTTTAAAACTGTCTCCGCAAAATCCATAAGCGAAGCAATCGAACATCTTATGGAGCTTCCCTTGGATTCGCATGTTCCGGAGCTTATCATGGGCGGAATGCTCTGAAACATAAAATGATGGTAGGGCTTAAGCATTTCTTTACGGATTCTTTGGCTTTTATAATTTAAATCTTTACTATCTTTTTCCAACTCTCCAGTCTCTGGCATGCCATTTCAACCCGCACCTCATAACTGATATTCCACATTTCGCACCCTTGCATCATTAATAATCTTATTGACACTATATAAAAAATTATTTATAATATTACGTTGTGTCCTATAAATACCTCAGGAGGCAT
Organism: bacterium; assembly: GCA_028698175.1. Taxonomy (GTDB): domain Bacteria; phylum Hydrothermota; class 32-111; order 32-111; family 32-111; genus UBA2202. The sequence continues at coordinate 8,951 of JAQVDU010000030.1, forward strand.
ATTGGCTTCATATAACAGTTTTGAACAAGAAATAAAGGAATTGCTCGAGGAGATTGCCAAGAATCCCAAATCCAAGGCATTCATAAAACTCGGCAGCATTTATTTAAAGCTTGATATGGTAAATGAAACCATTGAAGTAATAAATGAGGGTCTCCGCTACGCTCCGGACAACCTTTCCGCTATGCTTGTCCTTGCAAAGGCTTATAAAGAAAAGCGAAATTACAATGAAGCCTCCAAATTATTTGAGAAAATAATTTCGAAGGACCCGCAAAATCTTCCTTCGGTTCTTTCACTTGCCGAGATCAAAAAAACTCAGGGAAATATTGAAGAAGCGTATAAGCTCTATGATAATGTTTTGTTTCTCGATCCTTCCAACGAGGATGCGAAGCGTGAAGTCAAAATTCTGAAAAAGACTCTTGAGGAGCATGAAAAGGAGAGGCAGAGAAATGAAGAAATGAGGAAGAAGCGCGAGAGGGAGCAGGAGGAGGAAAACCCCAAAAACGAGAGAGATGAGAGACGCGACATTGATGATTTCATAATACAGCATTCATCAAGCCTGATTACATTTGACGAGGAGGACAAGGGAGAAGGAGCGGATGCAGAAGAAAAAAAAGCATATGCCGAAAAAAATCAGGCAAAAAAAGCTTTATCCGCCGCCACAAATGAAAAGAAAGACCCTGATTCAAAGAACAAAGAAGTCAGGGAAGAAAAGATTGTCGGCATGTCTTTAAAATCAAAAGAAGAGGAAAAAAACGAAATCATAGACGAATCAAAATACAAAAATCCTGATGTGGATTTCAGCATATCTAAGCCTGTTGCAAAAGAAAGCGAGAAAACCGATAAGGCGGCGGTTCCGTTTGATCTTCCCGGCTCCCAAAAGGTTTTATTCTATTCTAAGGAGATGGCGCTTATCTATATTCAACAGAAAAAATATGAGAAGGCGATAGACATATACCAGATGCTTCTTCGCCACAATCCAGACAACGAGGAGTATGCCGAAAAAATAAGAACTCTCAGGGAAGAGATAGCAAAAGAAGAGTTCAGAATAGACCCTGCCAAGGAAGAGCAAGAGAAGAAAGAAAAGAGCAGATCGGAATTCATTGACAGGCTCAATAAAAGCCTTTCTCCGGACGAGATGACTCCGCAGGAGTTTAAAGAGGCTGAGCAGAAGTATAAAGCCGATGAATTCAAAAACCGCGAACATCAGGATGCGTTTTCGCAGGATAATGAAGAGCATAACGCAGATTCAGGCGAGAATAAAGAAAACCCGCTCGAGGAAAAAGAAATAGAAAGCAAAGAACTCAAATGCGCAGAGAGCGATTCAAACAAACCTGAAGAAAACAAAAAAATAGAAGATGCCAAGGATTCTGCAAGCAAGGAAGAAGCAGAGGAGGTCGGAGAAGCAGACAATCCAAAGGATGAAGACCTTGAAGGCAAAGAAGAAGAGAAAGAGAATAAGACCGGCAAAGCAAAGGAAACCAAGAGCGAGAAGACCCATATTGCAAAGGCAAGCTTTGACGATTGGGTGAAAATAATAAATAAAAGAAAAGAAAAAGGAAACTGACGGAGGTAAGATGGCAACAACAGCAGACATCAGAAAAGGATTCGCATTCACCCTTGAAGGCAAAATGTATCTTGTGGTCGACTTTCAGCACGTAAAACCCGGCAAGGGAGGCGCATTCGTGAGAACAAAAGTGCGCAACCTTGAGAACAATAACGTCGTGGAACTGACTTTCAATTCAGGAAAATCTCTCGATGAAATAAGATTTGAGAGAAATCCCTTTCAGTTTTTATACAGAGAACAGAAAGATTATGTTTTTATGAACACTGAGACTTATGAACAGATATCCATAGACGAATCATCTCTTCAGGGCAAGGAGCTGTATCTGAAAGAAAATATGGAGGTTAACCTGCTTTCTGTGGAGCATAAATTCATTGACATAGAAGTGCCGTTTTTCGTCGATTTAGAGATAACGGAGACCGAGCCGGGCATCAAGGGAAACACAGTCTCCGGCGGAAGCAAGCCTGCAGTATGCGAAACAGGGCTGAAGGTTATAGTTCCTCTTTTTGTCAATCTTGGAGACAGAATAAAGATAGACACCAGAACGGGAGAATATGTAGAAAGGGTTTAATTCAAGGAGCGAATATGGAATTAAAAGCATTGCTTGAAAAAATGGTCAAAGACGGAGCATCCGACCTTCACCTGAAGGCAGGCACTCCTCCGATTCTCAGAATCGACGGAAGGCTCAATATTGTAAAGGATGAGCCGATGAGTCCGGACGAGCTCAGAAAGATAGCGCTGAAAATAATGAACAAAGAGCAGCAGGACGAATTTACGCTGAAGAAGGAGATCGATTTCGCGATAGGAGTGGCGGGTCTCTCAAGATTCAGGGTCAACGTTTATCTTCAGAGGGGAAGCGTGGCTATTGCGATGAGGACCATTCCGATTTCAGCAAAATCGATAGATGAGTTAAGTCTTCCGCCTGTACTGAAAGAGATAGTCATGAAGCCAAGAGGAATGATTCTCACGACCGGAACGACTGGAAGCGGAAAGTCAACCACACTTGCCGCGATGATAGAATTTATAAATGAAAATGCGGCGAGAAACATAATCACAATAGAAGACCCGATAGAATATCTTTTCAGAGATAAAAGGTCTGTGATATCGCAGAGAGAGGTGGGTAATGACACATTCTCCTATGAGAATGCTCTAAAGCATGTTCTAAGACAGGATCCTGACATTATCCTCATGGGCGAAATACGAGACATGGATACTATGGACGTTGCCATCAAAGCCGCCGATACAGGACACCTTGTTCTCTCAACGCTTCACACCCTCAACGCATCCGAAACCATCAACAGAATTCTTTCATTCTATCCTCCTCACCAGCAGCAGCACATACGGGTTCTTCTCGCAACCACTCTTGTCGGAGTTCTTTCGCTAAGGCTTCTGCCCCGCACAGACGGCAAGGGACGAGTGCCTGCGACGGAAGTAATGATAAACACGCCCACAATAAAGGAGTATCTGCTTGATCCGATTAAGACCCTTCTTATACCGACGGCGATAGAGGAGGGACAGCAGTATCAGATGCACACTTTCGATCAGTCGATTATGAGGCTTTACAAGTCGGGAATAATATCTTATGACGACGCTCTGCAGTCCGTCACCAACGTTGATGAGTTCAAGCTAAAGCTGAGGGGCATTGAGTCTAGCGAAGGCGATTCGTTTAACACATTCAGGGACTGAGGTATTTATGTCATTGGTAAATTATGCGAAGAAAGAAATCATCTGCAAGGTGGTTTATTACGGACCCGGGAGGTCGGGAAAGACCACAAACCTTCAGTACATATTCAGCAAAATACCGATTGAAAAGAGAGGGGAAATGACCTCTCTTGCAACGGAGATGGACAGAACTCTCTTCTTCGATTTTCTTCCGTTTGACGTCGGTAAAATCGGCAATTTCAATGCGAAGTTTCAGCTCTATACTGTTCCCGGACAGGTTTATTATGATTCCACAAGAAAGCTTGTTCTGCAGGGGGCGGACGGTGTTGTCTTCGTCGCCGATTCTCAGGCTGACAGAATGGAAGACAATATCGAATCATTCGAAAATCTCGGACTGAACCTTAAAGAGAACGGATTCAGCATCGACACTATGCCTCTCGTGATTCAATACAACAAGAGAGACCTTCCGAATGCGGTTGACATTCAGACGATAAAGAGCGCTCTTCAACTGAGAGACGACTGGAAGACCTTTGAGGCTGTCGCAACAAAGGGAGGCGGAGTGATAGAAACACTCAAAGACGCCATGTTTACGGTTATAAAGCAGTTGACAAGGAAGTATGATAGCAAAAGATGAATGAAAATGACATTAAGGAGTTTCAGGAGACATTCGGAACCAGGCAAAGGAGCAGAGAAACCTCGGAGTTGCCTGACAATCCGTTTCTGAAGGCAGAGCTCTCTTACGCCGTCTCCTCTGGAACTCTCACTTCTAAAGTAATCGTGCTTGAGTCAACAGACAATTCGGCAGAGATATTCGCTGACAAAATGGCAGAGTCGATATCATCTTCTTTCCCTGATTTTTATATTTTCAGAATTGATTTAAAAGAGATGGTCGAACTGATGAAGTTCGCCACCCTCTCAAAGTACAAGCGATTCCTTCTGTATTCAAATCTTTTGATTATCGAGAATCTTGAACAGATTGAAAAAAATTCCGTTGTATATGATGCAATAATAGAAATCATAAACTCTCTCCATGCAACCTCCTACCTTCTTGTAACTACAAAGAAGAAGCTTGAGGAGATATCGATCGACTTGAAAACCAGAAATTTCCTCATGTCCGGCAAGTTCTTCTCAACAGGCGGCAAAGAAGAAAAAAAAGAGAATGACCCGATAAGGGATTTTTCCGACTTTATAAGCCAGGTGAAGCAGGAAGCGGGTGTGCAGGAGAATCTGAATGAAGGGGAAAAGAGAGAGGAGTTCATAGAAAAGCTCTATATTTGGGAGATGAAGGGATTCAACGTAGAACGTCTGAAAAACGTAATAAATGACAATGACATTTCTCTAATAAGAAAAGAATTCAGCGAATTCACGGACAAGATAAAAGAACTTGTGGAGCTTCACAAAGATTACGGTCTTTTGAACATAAAGGAATTCAAAAAAGAGTCGAAAGAAATAGAGGAAATACTCTTTGACCCTGACAAACTGGATATCATAAAGGAAAAGACAGAAGCGCTGAAAGAAAAGATCAGATACCTCAGATTCTTCAGAAACAGCATCAGGCTTTCCATGATGTATGAGTCATTCATCACTGATGCGACTAACAGAACCGCCTATAACAAAATAACCGAAATAATAAACAACGAGAATGCGGAAAAAATCGTCATACTGACTGGAACAAACGGAACAGGAAAAACGCATCTTTTAAACAGCATATGCAACCATTTTATTGAGAACCGTATAATCCTCATCGATAAAACAAATGTCGATCTGGCAGTCAACAACTCATATGTAATGCGATACATGGATGACCTTTCAATGGTGCTAATCGATGACTTCGACATACTTTTCGAGAACAAGGCGAATAAGGCGGTGTTGAAAAACATCATTATGAATAATGTGCCAAAGGTTGTCTCAATGTACAGGAAGTTCAGCATTGACGACAGGGAACTTTTAAATCATCTGAACAAATTTCAATCATTCAACCTGCAGCCGACCTCTCTCTTCATAAAAAAGAACGTTTTTAAAGCGATGTTCGCAAATTTAGGAATACAGGTCAATGATTTTCTGATGAACTATATGCTTGATTCGATTGAATCTCCCCTCTCTGCGGTTGAAGACCAGTTTAAGGAACTTGCTTTGATTTCACCGAACAGAGTCCCCACCATAGAATCTATAGACAGGCTCTTTCCCCAGGCTGAATCGAAGAAAACCGCCTCCAGGAAGAAGAGCGAATATGACACTTCACAGCTTATCAAAGAATGGATAAACGAACATGACAGACTTTATGTCGAATTTGAGGTGTGAGTGAGCATACGTGGAAATCTCAAAGAGGCATCGCTTCCTGATGTAATTCAGCTCCTTTCCCTCGGGAGGAAGACCGGAGTTTTGAGCGTATCGGACAAAAAAAATTTCGGCGATATATTTTTCAGGGACGGGAAAATAATATATTGTTCAATTGTAAACCGAGAAGAAAGAATCGGCAATCTCCTTGTGAAGTATTCAGACATAACAAAGGAACAGCTTGAAAAGGCGCTTGAAATTCAGGAAGAGATGAAGGGAATGAAGAGACTCGGAGATATCCTTATAGAATCAGGATACATTTCTTCCGATATTCTCGTAGACAGAATTAAGAAGCAGATAATCGATTCGATTTTCACTCTTCTCACCTGGAAGGACGGGTTCTTCAACTTTGAGCCTGACATACCGCCCGTTTCCGAAACAATCACAGTAGAGCTTGAAGCTGACGACATTCTTCTTGAAGAGGCGCGCAAAATAGACGAATGGTCGATTATAGAGAGGGAACTTCCTTCGGAAAAGACAATATTGGTCAAGACAAGCATCAAGGATGAAAATACTCTGCAGGAAGACGATGAAAAATACGTTTACTCTCTTGTAAACAACCGCCTCTCCATTAGAGAAATATTCGACAAATCTGTTTTGGGAAAATATGAGACAGGGAAGGCTATTTACACTCTTCTGAAAGTGGGATATATCTACTCCGGCGAAGAAAAGCAACTGGAAGTATCCTCTGACATTCAGGCAAAAGTTGCGGAGCATCATAATCTCGGGCTTGCCTTCCTGCTTACTGAGATGTATGAAGAAGCGCTCAGGGAGTTCAGGCACATAATCCAGATGGACAAAGCCAATATAAAATCGCATTTTTACATAGGCCTGATTTATTTCAGGCTTAAAGATTATGAGAAAGCTTTGTTTTCTTTTGAAGAACTTCTAAAACTCGGAGTGGCAAATGTCGCTCTGTTCAACAACATAGCTCTCACTTATGAAAGACTCAATAATTTCGAGAGGGCCGATGAGTTTTATGAAAGAGCTTTGAAGCTCGAGCCTGAAAATGCCAAGATACTCTCCAATTACGGAATACTATCATTTAAAATGAATCTGTTTTCCGAATCGGAGGAGAGACTCAAGATGGCTTTGAAAATAGATCCCAACCTCAAGCACGCATCTTTCTTTCTGGCTCTCGTTTATTTTGAAAACGGCATGGTCAACGAATCCACAGAAATGTTGTTTGCCCTCATAAAACAGGACAATACTATATGGCAGGTCTATTACAACATTGCTCAAATGTATATGATAAGCGGCAAAACGGATTCAGCCGAATCCATGTTTAAAAAGGCCGTCGAGACGTCAAACTCCGATCCGATGCCGTTCAAAGCGCTTGTGGAGTACTATTTTTCAGAGAAGAATTTTGATGCGGCAGAACAGGTTCTTGAGGAGATAATAAATCTTGGCAAGGCTGATTTTGACACATTCTACAAAATCGGCAATCTCAAATACAGAAAGGGCGTAAAACATGAGGCGGTCTCATACTGGGAGAAGGCCCTTGAAATTCAGCCGGGCAATGAAATACTCAAGCGAACATTGGAGACTGTGAAAAATGGATGACATTGACTATCAGATGCTAATTGAATATATAAGAAGAAATATCAGCATAGACGGCAACCTTTACAAGGAAAGACCTTTTAAAAGAAGGCTCAACGTAAGAATACGTCACAACGGTTTGACCGGATACAGGGAATATCTTGATTTTCTTAAAACAAATAAAGAGGAAATGCAGAAGCTGAAAGACACTCTAACGATAAACGTGACGCGATTTTTCAGAAACAGAGAGACATTTGACTTCATTGAGCAGGTTGTTCTCAGGAATCTTATCAAAAACAATCAGAAAATAAGAATCCTGAGCGCAGGATGTTCGACCGGAGAGGAACCGTATTCTCTCTCGATGATTATGAAGAATTACTTAAGAGCATATGAACAGCAATTTGAAATTGTGGGAATAGACGTGGATACTCCTTCGATTGAGAAGGCAAGAATAGGAATATACAGCGAATTCTCTTTCATGGAGCTTAAAACCGAAGAGATAGAGAGAAATTTCAGAAAAAACGGGGTTTATTACATACTGAGCGACGATATCAAAAAGAACGTCGAGTTTGTCATAATGGATATCAAGGAGTCGGAACAACTTCTGCAGCTGGGAAAGTTTGATTTGATTGTGTGCCGCAACATCCTTATTTATTTCTCAAAGGATTTTCAGGAAAAAATCATTGCGGATTTTCACAGGATGCTCAAGAACGACGGTTATCTTGTCCTCGGCAAAGTCGAGATCCTGACGGGACACGTCAAAGAGTTATTCGAAACTGTAAACAGAAAGGAACGGGTGTTCAAGAAAATTGCTAATCAACATAAGAATAGCTGACGCAAATATCGCTTTTGAGGACGATATAATGAAGACGATAGGTCTTGGCTCGTGTGTTGCGGTTACTCTCCATGACAGGGAAAAAAAAATAGGCGGAATGATTCATTTTATGCTGCCAAGCAAAGTGTTTTCGAAAAGCTTTTTTAATCCTTACAAATACTGCGACACGGGACTTTCAAGCCTTATAATGGAGATGGAACAGCTTGGAGCGAGAAAGTACAGGATGGAGGCAAAACTTGTCGGCGGAGCCAATATGTTCTCAGTTTTCATCAAGAATATAGAAGAGTCGATCGGGTACAGGAACATAGAGATGGCAAAGAAGATTCTGAGGGAGAACAGAATCCCTGTTACGGCGGAAGACACGGGAAGCGATTACAGCAGGTCAGTTGAATTCACCGTAAAGACCGGAATCATAAAAGTAACTTCCTACAAAAACGGAGAGACTCAATATTGAGAGTTTACAGAGTTCTTGTCGTAGATGATTCTCTGCTGATGCGCCAGATATTGAAGGACATAATCAATACCGAAAAATCTTTTATGGTGGTCGGAGAGGCGGCTGACGGAGCAGAAGCAATAGAAAAATTCAAACAGCTTGACCCTGACATTGTCACTCTCGACATAGAAATGCCGAAGATAAATGGTTTGATAAGCCTTCAGCAGATAATTAAAATCAAACCAGTTCCAGTGATAATAATCAGCGCATATTCAAAGGCAGGCTCAAAAATAGCTCTGAAAGCGCTTGAATTCGGTGCTTTTGACATTGTGGAGAAGCCCTCTGGGTCCATATCAATAAACATAGCAGAAAAGAAAGAGGAGATACTCCAGAAGATGTCAGTAGCGGTTAAATCAGACATAAACAGAATTGTCCGTCAGTTTTCAGAGGCAAAGGAGAAATCCGGGAAAAAATCTCTTCAGAGAGAGAATGCCGTCAATCTGGTTGCTGTGGCATCCTCTACTGGAGGTCCAAAATCCCTTATGGACGTCATTCCAAAGATACGAGCTGAAATAAACGCCGGAATCGCTGTTGTGCAGCATATGCCGGCAGGATTCACGAAATCATTTTCGGAAAGGCTGAACTCAATGTCGGAATTGAATGTTTACGAGTCATATGAAAATTGCATCATAAAAAACGGCGACTGCGTCATCGCTCAGGGGGGGAGTCATATGATATTTGACGAAGATGGGGTCATTCACCAGTCTGACGATCCTCCTTACCATTCTGTCAAACCTTCCGCCGACATAATGATGCTCTCGGCAGTAAAGCATTTCAAAAACAGAATAATAGGAGTTGTGCTGACCGGAATGGGTAAGGACGGTTCCGAGGGTGTCTTCATAATTAATAAGATGGGCGGAGCAAACATAGCCGAATCAAAGGAGACTTCTGTCGTCTTTGGCATGCCAAAGGCGGCTATAGAGACCGGAAAAGTCGATTTCATTCTCGACAAGGATAAAATCGCACGAAAAATAGAGGAGCTGGCTGATGAAATGGAATGACGCCAAGAGAGATATTGAAACTCACCTTGAAAAGCTTGAGAGCATAGTTGCCACAGGCAAATATGGTGAGGAGCACATAAAGAACGAATTGATGGAGATATACAAACAAATAATCAATATCAATGCTTTCGTAAAACATTCTGATGCGAGGATAAAGAGTCTGGCAAAGCAAATAATGAACCCTTCGACAAGCAAAGACGGTTTAAAGACGTTTGTGCAGTCAATGAAAATAGCTCCCGTCGATCTGACGACTTACATTGACAAAGGGTGGAATTTCATGGTTGACGAACAGTATGACGACGCTGTTGAAATCCTTGAAAAGGCAATAAGTCTGGCGCCCAATGACGTCAAATCCCTAGGTCTTCTGGGGTGGGCATACATACACAAAGAACGCTATGATGATGCGATGAGCATCTTTCAGACAGTTCTTCAGCTGGATCCGGATAATGCGATAGCGAAAAACAATCTCGGCTTCGTATGCTTCAAGAAGGGAATCTTCGGAGAGGCAATAGAGCATCTGACTTCAGTCATCAAAGCAACCGAAGACAAAATGTCACTCATTTATGCGCACTTTTACCTTGGACTGATATATCTCGACAGGGAGATGTATGAAGATGCGATTCGCTTTCTTTTGAAAACCATCGAGCTCGGACCGAACCACATGGAAGCATATTATTACCTCGGACTGGCGTACTTTGAGTCCGGCAAGGAGAACAAGGGAGTAAAGACCCTAAAAGATCTCATCAAAAAGAACAGATACAACAGGTGGGCTCAAAAAGCCGAAGAAAAATTAAAAGAGTTAACCGGAGAAAACAATGAAAAAGAAAATTGATCTGCAGGATATTCTTACTGATGGGAAAACAGAGAAGAAAGTAAAGCCGAAAATAAAGAAAAATAAAGTTGACATCGCCGCAGTTAAAGTGGAGGAAAAAGAAAAGGCACAAACCGTCATTTCACCCAAACCGGTTTCCTCGTCACCCATTCCATCCGAAACAAAGCCGGAGGAGGCGCGCAGAGAAAAACAACCGGAAATGCTTAAAACCAGCAATATCAAAGATGCTTCAGAGAAAAGCAATGAAACGGACGTTAAGAAAGAGTATGTGACTTTTCTTCTGAAAAACGAAGAGTACGCCATAGACAGCGATTTTGTGCGTCAGATAATCAAGTACAAAAAGCCTTTGGACGTCGGCATAAAAAGCGATTTGTTTTTCGGAGTCGCCAACATCAAGGACGGAGTCCTTCCTCTGGTTGATTTCAAAAGAAAATTCGGGCTTGGAGAAGAGAGAAAGGATGACGGGTCAATAATCATTCTTCAGATAGATGACCTCAGGGTGGGAGTCTATGTAGATTATCTTGTCGGAATAGTAAGATTTCGCGATACGGATATAAAGGCGATACCGCCGTTTCTTCCGGAAGCACAGCTCTCATTCGTTTCCGGCATAGGAATAAAGGAAGGGAAATTCAAAAAGATAATTATAATTCTCAATCATCTTAATTTATTTTCCCGAGAAGACATAAGAGAAATGAAGAGGATCCCGGAGATGTATAAGTAATGCTTCAAAAGGTCTATTACACGATATCCTCATGTTTTTTTATAGGGAATATCAAGGGAGGAGGAACAATCGTATCATTGGTTTATGTTTTATGCGCTTATTTTTTCAGGCTGAGCGAGACGCAGGTTTATTGGACATTCGCATTACTGCTTGTTTTTTCAGCTTTTTCGATTGAATTTTCAAAATCATTTTGCGGAGACGACAGAAGAATAGTCTCCGACGAGCTTCTGGGAGCCATAGTATCCACGATTTTTTTCACCCGCTCCCTATTCGTTTATTTGGCTGCAGTGGCGGCCTTCAGATTCTTTGACATAGTGAAACCGTTTCCAATAAACAGGATAGAAAGGATAGGGGGGGCGACCGGGATCATTATGGATGATCTCTTCTCGGGTGTTGCCGCAAACGCACTGGTGAGGTTGATT
>JAQVDU010000031.1 GCA_028698175.1 bacterium
AATCATCCGCATGCCTTCAATAGAGACACTTGATGACTCCGTAATTTTGCAAATGGCCGGAGCGAAGAACAATGACGATGCGAAGCTCTTAATGGAGAAGAGAACGAATGCAAAAAACCACAGCACAAAGAAAAATATAGAGGAGACAATCAATTATGTGATAGAGAGATTTGAGGATGAGAATCTCACGAAGAGAGCGGAAAGTTTTGTTATCTCAGCAAAAGACACCCTCATAGAGGATAATCTGCAGATTGACGGAAGACGAATCGGAATGCTCTTTCGGAACTACAAGATAATGAGTCTTCTGATTGAACAAAAGTTGGGGGTTAAGGAAGAGAGGGAGGGAGTCATCGAAACAATGAGGTTTTCCCTCCCTTATAATGTAAATGAATCAAGAATCTCCGATACAAAGCTTAAAGCAATGAGTGAAAAAATAGCAGAATCGATGAAGACGGGAGTGAAAAGTAAATTTGTATTTAACAGCAAAACAATAAAGGAGACATCGGAAAAGTTCATCAGGGAGAACAGCAAGAGGGAGAGACCGGAGAATGACAAAGCAGTGCAGAAATTCACAGAGGAGCTTAAGACGGCAAAGGAGAGAAAGGACATAACAACTCTTGCGGAAGTATCAAGAGCGATTCTAAATCTCATTGAGGAAAAAAACCTGAACATCTCATGCACCATGCACGAACTTCTGATGGATTCAATTTATGAACTTATGGTAGAGCCGCCAAACGGATTCTGTTACTTTTACGACACATTTTGCATTGATGCAAAAAACTGGAAGAGAGTGATGTCCGAGTTTCTCTGCGAATCCCTTAAACGATCGGGGGAGAAGCTTGACGTTATGGAAAGGGACGCTCTCGTGAAGGAAATAGAAAGCACTCTGTAAGGAGGAAAAATGAAGATAAAGGGACTTTTGGAATTTCACTATGACTCCAAGAACAAGGTCAGCATGTGCGAAGAGAGGACGACTGAGGTAAGCATGAATGAATTTTTTCTGTACGAAGGAAGCTTCAGTTCGTTTGACTTCAGATTCAAAAATCATGCGAAGAACGAACATTACAAGCTGAGGATGTGCGTAAAAGAGAAAAACAGGAAGGTGATAAAAGAGGGAGCCGCCATATATTCGAACAAAAGGGGTCTGATGAATTTCATAAGCGAACAGAAGTACCTGAGTTCTGACAAAAAATATGCTGAACTTCTTGTGAAGTTCGAAGACTTTTATGAAAAGAGAAAAAACACAGTAAAGAGACGCGGTTACGGACAAGACAATGAGCTTCGGATGGTCAATGAGGTGAATCTGATTCAGAGAAAGGATGCAGTGCTTCATGAAAAATCAAATGACGGAAGACTCTTTCTTAAAAGCGGATCCGAAGCGGTGTGCGTCATTGCAATCGAAGGAGAAAGGGAAATCGGAAAAGCAAGAGTGAAGTCCATCAAATACCTCCTTAAAACAGTCTCCGACAGGAGATATTATGCGAGACATGATTTGCATCCTGCGTGTTTTGCATTTGACGGAATCAATTTTTATCAAAATGACACTCACCGAATTCTACCGAACAATTTTCTGGAGGAGCTTGACAAAGAGGGTGTCTTTTACCACACAGACAATATCGCCGACTATATGCCGAAGCCGCACCTTGAAGCAAAATACATTGTAAAAGTGCCTTCCAAAAACTATATAGTCAAAAACATTGAGCGGATTGCAAAGAGCGTAAAATCTCCGGTCAAGGGAAAGCATTTCATAATAAATGAACCATTTCATGTAGATGTTGCGAAGAATGTCACAGTGATAGATGACCCTGAAGAGGCGACTGCCGTTTATTCAAAATTTGTCGGAGGAAAATATTATATGCCTGACGAGTCAATGAAAATAGCGAGGGTGACAGACCATGACGAGCCGTACTATGCATATCTCGTTCTTCCAAAGAGAGGATTAAATGGATTCTGAAAGAATTGCAAAACTCAATATCACTATGTATAAAAACAGAATTCTTAATAAAAATTTCGATGATTTCATGAGATTCAAGAGAGAACAAAATGATGGAGAGGAATCGATAGGAGGAAGCCGGTTTATGAATGACCTCATTTACGAACTTGCAGGAACAAACATCATTGAGACAAATGAGGTTGAGACAGCTTCAATGGAATATTTCATGAATAATTACAGAATCAAGATAAACCCAGATTTCATAAAAAAATATTTCCTGTCAAAAGATGAGGTTGAGTTCGTGATGTGCCATGAGATACTTCACAAATTGAACGGAGATTTCTTCCGTTCTCTGGGGAAGGATGACGGGGAGACGGGAAAGATGCTTGCGAATGTGGTTATGGACATTAACATCAATTCTGCGCTTATGAGTTATTTCCACGGTTCTTTCCGATTTATGTTTGAAAACCTCTATGACAGAAAAGCAATCATTTCCTACATGCTCTATCCGTTAAAATACAAATATGTTGACAGAAACAACTCTTTGGAGTGCATTACCAATGAGCTTAAAAGAAATTTTCATTTTAAAGACGAGGATGCAAGGGAGCTTGCCGAAACATATTGCAATCTTTGGAGAAGGGAGGGGTATCTTGCCGACGGATATGCTGTTTTAAGCAAACATTTCAAAAAGCAAAAGATGCAGGAAAGTGTGATATTCCTCGGAGACCATGAGGTTGTCTATAAAGTCGGTTACAAAAGCTGTTTGACCGGTATACTGCCAACATGGTGGAATGACAAAGATGCAAAATATCAGGTAAACGCAAAAGCAATTGAGAGGCAAAATATTATTATCAATGCCCTAAAAAGAGCTGTGTGCACAGGAAACAATGCATCTGCAAAGTCATTCGGACTCAACAAAGAGTCAAGCGCCATTCCGTCTCTTTCAAGAAAAGACCTTCTCTGGATGGGTTTGGGAACAATGCCTTTGATTTACTCATCCCAAATAGCATCAAGAATAAATGATAATGTGGAGCTTAACATATTCATAGATGTCTCCGGGTCCTTTGATGATATAATCGAATTTGTGTATGGAGTCGTTGCCGGACTTAAAGAGTACAATCTTCAGGGAGTTTACCTGTTCAGCACTATTGTAAAGAAGATAACAATTAATGAACTCCGCAAAGGAAATGTTGTAACAACGGGCGGAACCTATGCTACCGCAGTTCTTTTACATGCGCTGACGCACAAGATGAAAAAAATAATTCTCATAACTGATGCGGAATTTGAAACAATATCAGAGTCCATGATAAATAAGATAAAACAAAGCGGAATGGAGATTTATCTGCTGATTATAAACAGAAGAAGAAGAGTAGCGAATATTAACTTATTCGCTGTTGCAAAGAAGTGGTGGTTTTGGGATGTTTGAAAAAATCAGTAGACTGGTTACTTGTACGCTGGTGGGCTGGTATGATGGTGAAAAAGAATTACGAGTTGCGAGTTCCGGGTTACGAGTCGGAAAGAGCCGGAAGCTGACGGCTGACGGCCGATAGCAAAAGGAGGTCTCTATGTCATCAAAATTAGGAGATTTGTTTCGCGAGAAGCGAATTGAAAAGAATATGAAACTTGCCGAAGTTGCAAAAGCATTGGGATATACAAACATGCACAAGGGATGCAGAAAAATCCTACAGGTTGAATCTACCGGTTGGTCAAGCGAAGATGTTCAGCAGAAACTTGTTTCTCTTTACAAAATAACAGAAAGAGAATACCATTTTGCAATAGATGCTGACATTGAAAATGCAAGAGCTGAACTGAACAAGCTGTTAAGCAGGTACCCTCTAAAGAGAATGTACCTGCAGGAATCAAGCTGGAAGGGCAGACGCCCCCTCGTGCCTCCTGAAATAACAACAGAGGAGGATGCCTTAAAATGGGGAATAGATTTTGTAAAAAAGAACCCTTCCATTTACTGCAAATCTCTTTTTATTACAAGTAAAACATACTATAGCATAGGCAATAACGGAAATTACGTAAAGTGCGAGCGGGATTATAATGACTTTTGCCAAAATCAGCACATTTACAATGCAAAACACGCAAAGCTGGAATTTTATGATGGAACTGATAGGTAAGGACAAACTCCGCTCTGCCTATAAGAGCTATGTCGATTCGGCGGTCTTGAACTGCCTCTTCAGACACTATGCTTCGCACTTCATATATCTCTTCTCTTTGCTTGACTTTATGCTTATAGGACTCAACTTTCGCAATGCCTTTTTTGTGATGTATCTGTCATTAATCCTGCTCTCACTCTTCATTTTAAGAAAATCCATTCAAAATATCCTTACTCTTAATGAAGAAAAAGCTGAATCAGAAATACGGAGAATTGCGGGAATCTACTTCAAAGAGCATCCGTTTCAGGTGACTTCGCTGTACAGAAAAGGAAAATACAGCGAGCTCTTTTACAAAATATTTCATGATGTCACCGTACGGACAGACATTGATCTGATGGCAAAGCAAAGCGCTATATATACTCCGATAAGGGTCTTCCTCTACACATGCTTTTTCATAAGACATGAGCCCTTCTATGACAAAATATTCAGTTATCTTAATTTCTTTGAAATCGTGGAGAAATACAAAGTGAAGGAGAAGGAGCTGATACTTGAAATTCAAAAGACTAAAATTATAAATTAAGGAGCAAAAATGACAAAAAGATTAAAGTATGAAGCGTTTTTCATAACACCGGAAAACTCTCTGATTCCTGTGCCTCTCTGCCTTAACCACATTGATGTCATCTGCGACCATCCAGAGCTATTTGGATTCACGAAAGATTATGTGACAGAAAAATTCAAAAAATACAATGAGCCGCTAAGGTCGGAGAAGAGAGCGAGGAACGAACTAATGCGGGAAACATACAAAAAAGGATTCATACGGTTAAGGTACAGAAAGGACCATTCTTGGACAGCTGAATCGGAAAACCTTTTCGGAAATGAGAAGAAGAGAGAGCAGATAGCCGGATGGATAAAGTTCATGCTTGAACACAAAGAATTGAACGGAGATGAATACATGGAGGTCATTGAATTGGATACTGCATTTGACGAAACAAAACCTCCCGAACAAGAGCCGTTTCATTACTTCTTCAGCAAAGCATCCGAGTATCCGTCCATTGAAATCAAATATCAGGAGGAAAAAAATGATGCCTGAAAGGATAAGAAGACAGATGTACGGACAGTATGTAAACCAGTTCAACAGAGTCTCTGTTGGGGAGTCAATTGAAAGAATGAATGTTGTTATAGTGGAGCAGTTGGAGTCAGACCCTATGAAGCCGGAGGAGCGCCTTGTAGTCAAGAGGGATACGGCAGGAAATTACATTACGGATGAGCAAGACAAACCTATTTACGAAACAGATGAGGCAAATAATCCTAAAATTGCAAAGGGAGGAGCAATTGTGCTTCCCTCAAAAGTTGCCGGTATGAAAATCAACCGCAAAAAGATGAATCAGAAGATGCTCATTGAGATAATTAATAAGGTCATACAGGATGATTATTCCGTCTCTAAGCACCATCCTCTTGTGTGGCGCACTCCGATAACCGGTTATGCCTTGAGAAAGGGGCTTGAGTACCAGTGGTTTGACCTGACAACTGATGATGAATTCAACAATCTGTCCTATGCAGTTGAAGTAAAGGGCATTGATTCAATTGTGCTTTCTGCATTTGCCGACTCTCTGCGCGTTGCATTTGAACAGCAGTCGGTTTTGATGGTTGACCGCAATCAAAATAATGCTCCCTTTTTTGTGAATGTTCCTCCTAAAATAGTATGGAAAAAGCCCCCACTTCGTGAAAAGATTTCTTGGAAGATATATGAAATAATAGACAAGCTTTTAAATCTGCCCTATAACGATGAGTATTATATAGAAAAAAACAGAAAATACAGAGAAGAGCATAAAAACAATGATGACAAGTAAATCTATTGATGACGACTGCCGCCGCTTAATGATTTTAAAACCTGAAATAAGAGTAAAACTCGTATTGAATAATTCCTAACTTTTGGTATAATTAAAGTATGGAGAAAAAGGGTAATAAAAAAGAGAGCGTTTACAAGTATTTTGACAGAGTCTATTTCTGGGATTATATAAATATCAAGCTCGACAAACACTACAAATATATCATTGCAAGAATCCTTGATTACGGACAATGGAAAGATGTGCGCACTCTTCAGAAACTGTACACAAAAGAACAGATAATAGAGACGATAAAGACGAGCAGGTATTTATCAAAAAAGACAGCCAACTACTGGGCTATAAAATACAAAATCAATAAGGGCGAAATCGAATGCATGAAAGAATACTGACAAAATCGGCATTGAATCTTTTAGCAATGACTGAAATGAAAATCGAAGGTTTTTATCTTGCCGGCGGCACCGGTCTTGCTCTTCAACTAAATCATAGAAAATCGGATGATCTTGATTTCTTTTCATCGGAAGAGTTTGTCCCTGATAAAATATTGAGTCAAATAAAACCTGACAGCGTGATGTTTTCAGAGAAAAATACTATTCATTGCGAAAAGAACAAGACAAAGCTTTCATTTCTCTTCTATAAAGAAAAACTGCTTTATTCGACTTCTTTATGGAAGGGAATTCAGATTGCCGACTATCGTGATATTGGTGGTGATAAGATAAAAACAGTCGCACAGAGAGGGTCGAAAAAAGATTTTTATGATGTTTATGCAGTTTTAAAATCACAGATGTCAATTAAAGAACTTTGTAGTATTTATAATAAAAAGTTCGGCTCAAGCGGTATTAATAACTATCATGTAATAAAGAGTCTTATTTATTTCTCGAATGCTGAGGAAGACGCCGGAGTCAATTTGATTGACAACTCAGCTGATTGGAATTGGGAAAGAGTGAAGAATTATTTTTTGCTGAATAATGGTGAGTTTGCTCGTTATATAAAGTAAATATGAATCTACACCCGATACTATCATGGGCAAAGATGATGATCGAAGACAAGGAACTTGGAAGAGAGGGGGACATGGGACTTTTAGTTACAGAAAAGGAGGAACCTTGGACGGGCGCTTTGTGGTCGACTCTGACGCCCCGCCGCTTAATGATTTTAAAACTTAAACAAGAGTAAAAGTTGTATTGAATAATTCCTAACTTTTGGTATAATTAAAGTATGGAGAAAAAGGGTAATAAAAAAGAGAGCGTTTACAAGTATTTTGACAGAGTCTATTTCTGGGATTTTTAATATTTAAATTATAAAATATGGAAACCACAAAAATTGCATTATTCAAAGGCAAAAAAATTAGAAAGACACTTTTTCAAAATGAGTGGTGGTTTTCAGTTGTTGATGTTATTTTCGCACTAACGGATAGCTTAGATGCTCGGGATTATTGGTATCGAATGAAAATTCGAGTGAAAGAAGAAGATGGCTTTGAACCGTCGACAATTTGTCGACAGTTGAAATTGCCTGCAGAGGATGGGAAAATGCGCGTAACCGATTGTGCTGATACTGAAGGTATTTTTCGTATTATTCAATCAATTCCCTCTCCTAAAGCAGAGCCTTTTAAAAGATGGTTAGCAAAGGTAGGATATGAACGAGTACAGGAAATTGAAAATCCTGAGTTAGCGACAAAAAGAACAAGAATGCTATATAAACTAAAAGGTTATTCTGATGATTGGATAGAAAAAAGAATGCGCGGTATTGCAATTAGAGAGGAACTGACTGATGAATGGCAAAAGCGAGGCGCTAACGAGCAGAAAGATTATGAGATTTTGACAGCGGAAATATCTAAAGCCGTTTTTGGCATTACGCCAAGCGAATATAAAAAAGTCAAAGGGCTCAAAAGAGAAAACTTGCGCGATCATATGGATGATTTTGAACTGATTTTTACCATGCTTGGCGAACGCTCAACCACAGAAATTCACAAAACTGAGAATTCCGAGGGAGTTTCAAAACTTACACAAGATGCAAAGCGAGGAGGACGAATTGCCGGTATAGCCAAAGAGCAACTGGAAAAAGAAATCGGCCGTTCCGTCGTTTCTAAAGACAATTTTCTGCCAAAGAAAAATGTTAAGAAGCTGAAATAAAATTATGCCAATAATAAAAGACATTTCAAAGGTTGATAGGACATATGAAAAGCTGATTAAATCTGCCCTACAACGATGAGTATTACATTGAAAAAAACAAAAAATACAGAGAAGCGTGTGATAGGAATAATAAGTAGAATGTTAATAGGAGCAATAAAAAAAGGTTTAAGCGAAAATCTTAATTAAATTTTGAAGAGCGATCTCATCCTTGTGCGTAAATTTAATAGAAGCTTGGTCGACCTTATAATCAATCTGAAGGGGTTTGTTTGGCCAAATATGTTCTAGCGGTAAATACCCTTGAGCAAGTTTTCCAATGATAACAGGGAAAATGTTTTCTTTTCTTAAGTTAAAGGCCATTTCGGAAAATATACAATAATCAACAACTTGTTCATAAGTTGTTTGAAAATAATCATCATTAATTGAATCTCTTTTTAACTCGATAACAAATGCATATCTTTGAGAATTCTTTTCTACCAATGCTATAATGTCAATGTTTTTACCTAATACGCCATATGGAGAATAATTGCCTATCCAAAGAACATTACAATCAATTTGAAAAATTATGTAGAAATTGTCAAACAAATTTTCCATTAACCAAGCTTCAAGAACTTTTTCATAAGTAACTGTATCTCCATTGTAAAAGTGTAAATTTCGCAATTCAATATTTGATAGAGATGTCAAAATTACCTCTTCAATATGGTTTTGGTTGTATGCGCCTGGATTCATCGTTATTTCTATTCCTTGTTTTCTATTAAACGAGTAATCTCTTAATGATCCAATTCCTAGGTAATTTCTTAATATTTGATCTTCAAAGGGAGTTTGGTGAGTAAGAGCCCTTCCTCTTCCTAAGGACTTTTTACCAATTGCATTCCATAGAAGATCCCCGCAAAATAAATTCAAAGCAATATCTTCTGAAACCATATTTGGGTATTCAATAATGGTGGTTTTAATTGGAATTTTTAAGGGTAATGGATCATTTTTAACATAGATAGGTTTCTCGGCAACGGTTAGTTCATACTTGAAGCCTAAAATGTCATTTGGTCCAGTGGAATCTTTTACAAACCAAGGAAATATTGGATCGTTTATGCGGGTTGCTAAACAATCCGAAAACACATCTGCAATTGTTTTGTGAGCATATTTTCCCAAATTAGCCTTAACTGAAACACAGCCCTCTCTGAGAATCTCACTAAATGAATTGTTCGTAACGATTGATAAGTGTCCCATATTAGTGTTTTATAAACTCAATTTTATTATTCTCAATTTGATAGTATAATAATTTAACTTTTTCATTTTTGATGATCTTGCTAAATGATTGTTTGGATTTCAAAGAAATAATTACAGGAATCAAATCTTTCTTTTTTTTGCTGAAAGCTTTTCCTACAAAATCACAATATCCTAACACTTGCTGTTTTACTAGATCATAGGATTTTGAACCCAAACTATTTATCTTTAATTCCAGAACTGCAACTTTATTCTCTTTATTCAATATAATAATGTCAATATTACTTCCTTGCACTCCATAAGGGGAATAATTTCCTGCCCAACTCACTCCCCTAGTATGTGGAAAAATAAATTTGTTTATTTTTTCGATATTTTCCATAATATAAGCTTCTAAAACTTTTTCAAATGAAAAATTAGTCTTGTGTTTGTTAAAAAAAGGTAATTTAGTCAATTTTACGGCTTTGAGGTTTTTATAATTATTAGTTTTATTTGATTGAATGTTTGGTGAAATAGTAATTGATTTAGCTTTTGAATAATTTTCACTTTTTAAATCTTTGCGTACATATCGTCTACCCATCTTATTAAGTAGTAGTTTATCCTCAAAAGGAGTTTGATGAGTAATAGCTCTTCCTCTTCCTAAGGACTTTTTGCCAATTGCATTCCATAAAATTTTTTTTTCAAATAAATCCAAAGCAACCGCTTCACTCAACCAATTTTTGTGTTCGCTGTATTTTTTTTCCAGCGGTATCACAAAGGGCTGCTTCTCGCCTTCAAGAAAGAAGGGTTTGTTCTTAACTCTAAAAACATATTTAAATCCTACTTCTCCGTCACAACAGTCTCTGTGCTTTACAATCCATAGAAAAATTAAATCACCCTTCCTGATTGCTAATAAATCAGAAAAAATGTCAGCAATTGTTTTGGTTGATCTCTTGCCTAGTTTTGCATAAATTGATATATGGCCCGTTTTCTGTATTTCTAATAGTGATTTACAATTGCTTATAATTAAATGTCCCATAAGTTTAATATTTTAAAGTATAAAGAGTTTTTATGCAACCCATTGACATAGCCAATATTGTGTACTATACTAGACAATAGTGAACAAATAAGTACACAGAGGAGAACTTTATGATTTTTTATACAATTGAGGAGATTTCCAAGATGCTCAAAGTAAGTCAAAAAACAATCCGTCGCCAAATATCTTCGGGGACTTTGAAAGCTAATAGAATTGGAAATCAATGGAGAATATCAGAGGGCGACCTTGAACAATGGATAATGAAAAGAAACAACTATTCAGATGATCAGATAGTTGAGAATGAAAATTTGTTTGGAGAAAAAGAATACATATTATTAAAAGAACAGCGACCAAAAAAACGTGAAAGTGTAAATTGGGAGGACATTTCAGCGTTATGGAATGAAAATGTTTTTAACAAAAAATATTCTTTTGTTGATTTGTTCTCAGGTGCAGGTGGATTGTCTTTGGGATTCGAAAAAGCTGGTTTTGAAGGAGTTGTTTCACTAGACAATTTGATACCGGCGGTAATGACTTATCGTCACAATTTTCAGCACCCCATTATTGATGGAGATATAACGAAAGATGAAGTGAAGAGGAAATTATATGAATTGGCCCAAAGAAATCCTGTGGATGTAATATGCGGTGGATTTCCTTGCCAGGGGTTTAGTATGAGTGGTTATCGCTTAATCGATGACAGTAGAAATGTTCTTTATAGGGAAATGCATAAAATTGTTTCTGTGATAAAACCAAAATTCATTGTTATGGAAAATGTTGTCGGTCTTAGATCTATGTTAAATGGAAAAGTTGAAGAGAAAATTATAGAAGATTTTAAGAAAATTGGATATGAAATTAATGTTACAGTTCTCAATGCTGCTGATTATTATGTACCACAAACAAGAAAGAGGGTTATCTTTATTGGAAATAGAATAGGAAAACCTAATTTGCATCCAAAACCTTTGCTTAGACCTGCTAACTATATAACAACAGCTCAAGCAATAGGTGATTTGATTGATAAATCTGAAAACGCAGACTGGAATCATGAATTTACTAAACACAGACCCGATATGATAAAAAGAATGAAGAGAGTAAAAGAAGGAGAGAGTCTTTACAAGGGTTATTCTGATGCTTGGAAAAAATGTCCTTGGAACTCTCCATCGTGTACAATTAAAGAAAACCATGGAGGTGTGAACATTCATCCAATTAAAAATAGAGTTTTAACAGCAAGGGAAATGGCAAGATTGCAATCATTTCCAGATGATTTCATTTTTAAGGGGTCAAAAAAATGGCAGTTGGTTCAACTGGGGAATGCAGTTCCACCACTATTGGCAAAAGCAATAGCATTGGCAGTAAGAAAATCACTTGACAGCAATTAAGAATAGAAAAATGGATGAAAAAGAAAAAAATTATAGAATGACTTGTATTAAGTCAAAAAACACATCAATTGAAATGAGATTGAGGAAAATTTTATGGAAAAATGGATATAGATATAGACTTAATGTAAACAACTTGCCAGGACATCCAGATATAGTTTTTCCCTCTAAAAGAAAAATAATTTTTATAAATGGGTGTTTTTGGCATTGTCATCGATGTTCATCGTTTAAATGGCCTAAAAAAAGAAAAGAATTTTGGGAAAATAGGAAGAACCGGAGGGGACGGTGCATGACATTTGACATTTAGAAAATATCACGAGTCACAGATCCCTATTCACGAGTCAAAATCAATTTCGAGTTACGAGTTTCGAGTTGCGGGTTGAATAACAAAAAAACTTAGGGATGGTGGTTCCAAAAAACACCAGAGGGGAATGTCGGGGACGGTGTATCATTTTTATCACGATTTTATTTAAAATTCAAGGCGATGATTCAAGTTATAAAAGTTTTAAATGAATAAAAGAATTGCATGAGACAAAAAATAAAAATCAGAGCAAGTTCTTTATAGAGAAAAGGTAAATGTTGTCTTCTTTATTGTTTTTTTCTTTCAGCTTGTCGGTAAATCCAGATTTTGAGAAAAGAACATAATGCTTTTTAATATTTTTATTCAGATTGAGAAGTTCCGATTTTCTTTTAAGTTCATCGAGAATGTCTGTGCCAATATTTTTATTTGACCACTTACATTCGCAGAAAAGAGCATTTTTCTCCGCACTGTCAAAAGCAATAATGTCGATTTCCTCGTTTTTGTCCCACCATCTTCCAATCTGAGAAAGCGAAAAATCACTCCAATTGTTTTCAAGCCACTCCTTGCAGGCGGTTTCAAAATTAAAGGATGCGAGTATGTTCATCTCGGCTTTGATTTTTGCAAGGATAGCGCTTGTGCGTCCGCTTTCAATTGCTGAACGATTTGGAAGTACGAATCGAAAATAAAACTTCAAAAAATTATCACTTATTTCATACAGAGCTTTGCGGCTCTTTACTGGATTTATCTCCGTCACAGGAATTTCTTTATTGACCATTTTCAGGTCTTCAAGCACTGAAAGGTATTTGTGCAGTACATTTTTCTGAAGTCCCGTTGCATTCAATATCTCGCTCGTCTTTCTTTTACCGTATGCAATGGCGCTGAGAATAGAAAGATAAACATGTGGGTCGCGAAGTTCCTCTCTCATGAGAAAATCAACTTCCCTGTAAAGATATGCCTCAGGCGTAAGGATTTTTTCAGAAATATTTTCATAAATCGGGCGTGATGAGTCAAACTGTTTTAAGTATCCGGGGCTTCCGCCGAGAACAGAGTAAAATTCAAGCTGACTTTCAAACGGGAGGCCGTGGAAGTATTTCCTGACATCGGCGAATTTAAACGGATTAAGAAGTATCTGGCTTGTTCTTCTGCCAAAGAGAGGCGATTTTTCTCCGAGAACAGAATTTTCCATCATTGATATGCTTGAACCGCATAATATCAGTTTGACAGGAATCCTTGAAAGAATCTGCTCCCAACCGGATTGGAAAATCGAAGTAATTGAAGGGTTAACCTCAAGAAGATATGGAAACTCATCAATTGCCAGTACAAAAGGCGATTTTACATTTTGCTTGAGATACATAAAAACCTGATTCCACCCTGTCAGAGGATGTTCCTGCAAAAGAGGATCGTCAAATTTCTCGGATAATATCAATGATAGGAATTTTAGATTTTCATGCTCTGTAATCTTCTGTGCAAGAAAATATACTCCATTTGTTTTACCAAGAAAATGCTTTATCAGTTCGGTCTTGCCGACGCGCCTTTTGCCGTAAATGACAATGAATTCAGCTCTTTTTGTAGCATAGGCCTTTTGAAGATGTAATAATTCTCTTTCTCTGTTTATGAACATACATTCTCCTTTTCTACTCGTAAGTATATACTTTAAAGTAGAAAAGTCAAGAGTATGGGCGCTATATGCTTAAGTATTGACGAAAAATTGTCAAATGGTATCATTATTTAAATAAGACAAAACGAAAATATGAAAAACAAAACAGAAAGCTACAAAGAAATAAAGAACGAACTTGGCAAGATAAGAAGATCAAGGAGATTTTATAATAGGTTCGATGCGCCCACTCTTGCAAATGAAATAGGTTCAATTGAAAATAGAATCATGACAGAATTAATAGATGATGATGAAAAAATTGAATTGATTCTGAAATTGTTTGATTCGGAGGAGCATTTTATTAACAGTTGTGATGATTCTGACGGAGACCTCGGAGATGTCTATTACGGCATCTGCTCTTCTTTCTGTCTGATAGCTAAAAACCACAAAGACAGAGAAGAAATACTGCAGTTAATCGAGAATTTGATGGAGAAGAATAATTACGGACTGCATGATGGACTGCTGGAGAAATTATCCGAATTCATGACAAGAGAAGAGATGAAGGAATTGTATGAATACTTTATGAAACTCACAATGGCCACTATGGGTGATGATATTAAGAGTCGATTGGGAATACATATACCCACCTCTATTGCTAAATCTTTGCAGGATGCGGAACTCTATGAAAAGACAGTAAGAATTATTAAAAAGGGAGAACTGCACGACAACGAAATGTTTAACATTGGACAGATTCACTATAAGAACAAAAACTTTACTAAAGCTAAAGAGTGGCTTTTGGAACTTTTAGAAAAAGGTTACTACAAAAAAAATGATGTTTTTGAAATATTGCTTAATATTGCGCTTGATGAGAATGATAAAAAAACAGCCACTGAATATGCGAAAGAGATATTGATGAGTTCTATGAACAAGAAAAATTATGATACCTTAATAGGACTTATCGGAGAAGAGAAAAAAGATGAATTAAAACGAGAAATAATATCAGCTATTGAAAAGGAAAATCCAATCAGTGGAGTTAGGCTGGAGTTTCTGCTGGACATAGACGCATTAAGCGAGATAGATAGAATTGTCATTGCTAAAAAGGAGTCACTTAACGGATTTCAATATATTCCACTTCAGATATGCGCAAAAGAGCTTGAGCAAAAGAACTATCTGTTATCAACATCATTGATTTACAGGGCGCTGATAAACGAATTGCTCGGAAGAGCTATAGCCAAATATTATATTTACGCAATCAGGTATATGAAAAAGCTTGATAACTTGGCTGAGAAAATAGACGACTGGAAGAATATGGACAGTCATGAAGCATATAAAAATGAAGTGCGGGTAAAACACTCGAGGAAGTCAGCATTCTGGAAAAAATACGAAAATATCATACCTTGAAATTGAAAGACACTAGTACATCGGTGCTTGACTTTTTTGTTGATAGATTCTTCAGGGTAGATTAAGTGCTGCGTACTTCAGAATGACGCGATTCATGATAGATCCTTCAGAAGAGAACCGTGATAAGATGCGTTCATAACGACTCTTATATAGGGGACGGTGCTTCTCATTTATCTCATTTTTGAGTCTTTTATTTGTCGATTTCGACTTTCTACTCTAAAGTATATACTCATAAGTAGATAATTCTTCAATTTGGCGAATAAGTGAATATTGACAAGAGTGAAAAACTGTGCTATACTATAAAAAATTAAACAATTTCAAAAATAAACAAAAAAATACATATAGAAGCTCAAGGGAGAACTCTGTTCTCTTTTGAGCTTCTTTGCTCTTTGACATAATATAAAAATACAAAAACCCTCTGGGTTGGGGCAAAAATACGGAATACGGTATCCGGAATGCGTGACACGGAAGAACATCACCAATCAAAAATCGCTGGTCATTGGTCAAAAGAGAATACATAACTGGCGGCAAGCGGGTATAGCGTCGGCTCACACACTTTGCTTCGCCGCTTTATCAAGATGGGATAGCGTTGCAAGGAGACAACCACTTGATGGGCGTCTGCGCAAAGCGTCTTCGCCGACTTGTAGCTTACGTAAATCAATAAGTTTTGACTTGATTAAATCTTCTAAAACCATTGCTTGACTTTAGGTCGCTGTCGCTCCCGACGGGTTGACCAAAAGTTCTAGAAGATTATTGAAAAGACAGGTAATTTATTCAAAGCGTCAATCCAATTAATTATTTAATGTTTTGAGATTTTTAGGAATAGACATAAAAAGAGTAAGGGAAAAACATTACAAAGGAGGAAGAATGAAGACAAGTGAAATGATTCAGGCAAAGGATATGAAACTCTATTTGCTGAACCTTTGCATGTGGTATGCGGGAGAGTTCATCGACAAAAGGTATCACAATGGGAAGCTTGAGGATTTCAATGTAAGAGAGTCGGAAATTTACAATAGAGTGAGGGGCAAGAAGGCGCAGAAGATGAAAAGAACACACAAGAGCGTCTTTGACTACTATTTTCAAATGATGAAGGAGAGAGTGGATGTTTACGGAGACCTTTTCAAAAAAAAGAGAGAACTGTATGAAGTAATGATGGAGGCCTTAGAGGCGATTGAGAATGTAAAAGCAAAGAAAGGCAAAGATGAAAGGTTAATGAATGCTTATGAAAAGTTTGATGAGTATGACTCTAAAAAAGGAGACAATATGCTTGGAGTGATTATGTGCATGGAGAGCGCGAGAATGTTTTATAACTTGAAGTATTACCTCCATGGGAGAATTAAGAGGGATACAAAGCCGCCGAAGGAGATAAGAGGAGTGGCGCAGACGGGAAAAGGCAAAAAGAAGAAATAACAATCTGGCGGCAGGGAGTGAAGCGTCGGCTCACACACTGCTTAGATACATCACTATCCAAAATCGTTGGTCACTGGTCAAAGAGAATGCATAATTGGGCGGCAGGTGAGCGTAGCGTCGGCTCACACACTTCGCTTCGTCGCTTTATCTCGGAAGACCTCGATGGGCGTCTGCGCGGAGCGTCCTCGCCGACTTGCAGCTTTCGTGTATCAATAAGCAAATTATTTGAATGAATCTTCGCAAAGCATTGCTTGACTTTAGGTCGCTATCGCTCCCAACGGGTTGTCCAAAACTTTGCGAAGATTGCTGTAAAGACAAAACATTACTCAACTGCGGCATTGATGCTTTGTGAACGTATTTGATTTAAGCGCACAGCCACACGGCACAAGGCACAAGGCGTATTCATCTGGCGGCAAGCAGGTGTAGCGTCGGCTCGCTCAGTATTGGGTATGCTGGTGCGCTGGTAGCTGGAATAATGCAAATCAAAGAATCGAATAGAAGCATAGAGATTGCTTCTTCGAATTGAAAAGACAAAATATTAATCACCTGTGGTTTGTAAAAAAATGTTTTGTTGACTTAATGGAATATTGTAGTAAAATCAATGGATTGAGAAAAGGAGGAGTTATGAAAGAGAAAAGATTAGAGATAGAATCGGAAGCAAAGCTGAAAAAATACTTGAAAATGTCGCCGCATGTTACCATAACATTGCCAGAGAAGTTTGCAGTCATTCTGAAATATGATGAGAAGGGAAGATTGTTGGAAGAGGCATTCTTTGAACAAAAGAGCGGCAAGCCGATTGAGATTACAGACAATTTAAATGAAGTCGGAACGACAAGTAGCAGAGGCATTCACAAGTATGCATTTGAATACACTGATAATTCGGTTGAAACAGCAACAATGGACAGCAAGGGAGAATATATTGAGGATGCAGTGGGCGTTGCCGCAAAAATTGTGGAGTTTAACAGAAAGAGGGGAATAGAGATAACTTCATACTGTGGAAAAACAGGTGAAATAGTACCGATGAGCTGGATTGATAACAGCATATACTATATTCTAACAAAAAAAGACAAAGAGGGAAGGGTTGCTTTAGAGGTATATTTTGACAAAGAACAGATGCTGACAAAAAACAGCTCAAACAAAGCCTATGCGGTTGTGTATGGTTATAAAAAGGCGAGCAAAAAGCCATATGCTGAAGCGCTTTGTTCACATAATCAGATAGTCGGTGGATATAAAATTGACAGTAAAGGAAGAAAACAACTTGAAGCCGATGAAATCGACAACATTCTGTCAATAAATAAATTAACATTTCCATTGCCGAGGAGAATGTATGAGTGGATTTTGAAGTTGTCATAGACACTGTCAAAAACTGATGATTGAGAAAAGGAGGAAAAAATCAAGTTTGAAAGTAAAAACAAGCTTAACGTAATCGAAAAAGAGATAAATAGGGTATCTGCAATTCTGGAGCGGACAAAGAAGAGTCATCCAGATGAAAGGTTAAAAGGCAGATTTGACATTTTATACGAGGATTTGGAAGTTGGAGCTAAATTGGCGAGAAGGATTGATGAGCTTTATGGCATTGAGAGCATAATAATAAGCATAAATATGGATGAATCAATAATGATAATAGGATTAAAAAAACAACCCTTGGAAGAAGATTCCGGAGAAATTAACATAGATGGAGAAATGGTTCCCTACTTCTTTAAAAACTCTTTAATTAAGATAAGGTAATTTGAAAAGAGAATACTGCCCGTATATTAAATTCGTACATCCGGCGTTGAGGATGTAGTAAAATATCCATAAAAAATGCATATTTTTTTCAAACAAATTCGATACTTATTGACTTGTTCTTTTTCTTATAATTTTCTTAACCAAACAAAGGAGGTTGAAGTGAGTGAATGTAGATACCGTGATTCATCTTCTTATGGTTCATGCTCCTCCAGTCCACATGGAAAACACGAGAAATAATTTAGAAATAACAATGTTCTGATAGAATAACTTTTTATCAAGAATTAATAGTTGATTTATAAATATTGAGTATTTTATACTTAATCCACTTATGTACTCTCCAACACCACCATCCCTTTGAATTTCGAATCTTGTCTCTTGGATTTCTTTTCTGCCTACTTCTTTAACACATTCTATATCTAAAACGTTTATTGTTTTAGGGCTTTTACTCTCTTCTTATCTAAACTATCCACGATCTCATTCATTTGATTAGTAGTAAATCCTAAATCTGCAGCTAATAGAAAAAAGTTTTTTAGAAATACGGGGTCAGGTCTCGTTGTAGATTTAGAGTGCCAAACGCATAAAAGAAAATACATCATATTTTTTATTAAATATTCTTTTGTTTCTCTGGTAACAGCGCTATTAACACTCCTGATACATTGTTCATAAATATTAGTTCCATTTTCAGATATTAAGCGAAGAAGAGATATGTATTTAAAAAATTTATCTACTCCTGGTACTCCAAGAGGATCATCACGAGGATCATCAGTTAAAAATTTAAATAATTCCAAATTTCGAATTTTTTTTGAATCAAATCTAATTTGATTAAATGAATGTTCCATGAACAAAATAAAATGCAAAAATGTTCTAATGTTAGATTGTAATCTCATATACTTATCGTCATAATTTACAAAATCAGAAGTAAAAGTAATATACTTGCGATGGAGAGGTTTTTTGGGTCTATTCTCTATAAATGCAAATGTATAAACTACAATTAAAGGAACAATCACAAAAATTACTATAGCAAGTAGCATGAAACCTCCTTCCTGTTAAAAACAAGTAAAAACATTATAAAACTTCTAATCTTTTTGTCAAGCTCTAGTATTTTGAGAAACCTTACGAAGATAATATTCTTATTCGTTAAATCCTTCACTGTTAATTTCTGATGCGTTCATTTAACATAATAATGAATTGACATCGAATTAATTAGCCATTTTTTATCCCGTAAATACTTTATATCATAATTAAATAATTCAGTTTAAATAGTACCAAGCACGAGACAAAGATGGCTGAATTAGAACTAATTGTACGAGATTGAATTCGAAAGGTCGAAAAGAACGCATGTGGACTTGCATATAGCCGAGAAACCAATCTTTGAGAATTTAGAGAACGCGATTAACTTATAATTGAGAAATGATACTGTTGAGTAAACCTGAAACATCTGTTCCGGATAATGTTTAATTGTTAGATTCTGTAAGATGTTAGAGCTGTTTTGACGATTAATATAACCAAATTGCTTCAATATACATTGCATACTCTTATATATTGATTAACCTCAATTCATAGTGTATTGTTTACCTACCGTGAGGACACTGCCGCTGAAAAATTCAGAAATGAAATCAAAATGAAAATCAAAAAGGAGTAAGAAATGAAAGAAAAATTGACACCTAAAAGAAAAGGGTATGAAATAGGAATAAGAACATTTACTGCGAAATCAAAGATAAAAGAAACATTTCTTGTAATTAAAACAGGGAATGAGTTTCATGTTTTCACTGAGGTTGAGGCAAAAGAGGCGCAAGGGCATGCGGATCAGAGGGCAAGACAACAAGAATAATGTGGGAGAAGCTCTGGAAAAGTAAAGGATAGAAATATTTCTCAGCATATTGAGTAGCTAAATATCCATCAGTTTATTTTCTGTCCCATTGCCTTGACAGAGAGGGGGAATAGAGTAAAATCTATCAAAGCAGTAATTTAGGAGGAAAATGTCAAATTTAAAAGCACTGTCCTCCAAATATGTACATCCGGCGTTGAGGATGTAGTAAAATATCCATCAAAAAGTGCATATTTTTGTCAAATAATTACGACACCTATTGACTTATTTTTTTTTTTTTCTATAATTTACTTAACCAAATAAAGGAGGTTGAAATGACCTACGAAAAACCAGAAGTGATCGCAAAGAATGCACCACAAGGATCCATGACAGCAGGATGTCCGACAGAAA
>JAQVDU010000122.1 GCA_028698175.1 bacterium
CCGGCGTCAACACAGGTAAGGTTGTTACAAACGTTGAGAACAACGTATTCAGCATGCCTTCAGTAGTGAAGAATGACTCAAAGATTTCATTCACGCTTAAGTCAAACACAGAGGTGAGCATTTCACTCTACGACGTCACTGGCAGAATGGTTAAATCACTTGCAAACGGTTCATTCACAAAGGGAAATCACACAATCAACATGAATTCGAATGACTTCAATCAGGGAGTCTACTTTGTGAAGGTCAACGCAGGCGACACGAGCGTTTCAAAGAAAGTAATTGTCGTCAAGTAAGAACAGCGGATTTTTAAAAAGGGGAAACAATGTTTCCCCTTTTTTTATATTCAAGATAAAAAAGGAGAGTAGGTATGTTCTTTAAAAGAGGGCTAATCTACCTCGGTATTTTAACTTTGATTTTGGCATTTTCATTCAATGTCTTTGCCGGAGTCACAGGAAAAATAACGGGTAGAGTCATCGACAAACAAACTAAAGAGGGTATCCCGGGCGTCAACGTGATAGTGCCTGAACTGGGCATAGGAGCGGCGACAGACCTTGACGGATACTACTTTATTTTGAATGTGCCGGTAGGAGAGTACTCCGTACAGGCGCAGATCAT
Organism: bacterium; assembly: GCA_028698175.1. Lineage (GTDB taxonomy): Bacteria > Hydrothermota > 32-111 > 32-111 > 32-111 > UBA2202. Next base: position 616 of record JAQVDU010000122.1, read on the forward strand.
TTCATATCAGACGCAGACCAAATCGGGCGTCTCTGTATCTGCCGACATCAACACAACGGTCAACTTTGACCTATCATTGGGCGCTGTCGAGTATGATACTGTCATCGTCGAGGCAAAGGAGTCAAAGATTCAGACAAATGTCACTCAGAAAGAGAGGACAATGAATCAGGAGCTCCTTGATGAGGCGGTTTCAAGCAACATCATGGCGGCGGTGGCCAATAATGCCGGAGTCGTCGGCTCCGGAAACAACCTCCACGTGAGGGGCGGAAGAACAGACGAAGTCGGATACATGGTTGACGGAATGTCAATCGTCGACCCTGTGACAAAGGGACTCGGAGCGACCATAAACAAAAACGCAGTCTCCGAAGTCAAATTCATCTCCGGCGGATTCAATGCCGAATACGGAGAGGCAATGTCAGGCGTTCTCAACATAGTCACGAGAGAGGGCGCTTCAAGGTATGAGGGAACAGTCAAGTACGAAGGCAACTCATTCCTTCCCAAAGCATTCAATTACGGAGACAACAGGGTTGAGCTTTCAATAGGCGGGCCCATATACAAGGACAAAGCCCGTTTCTTTTTGTCAGGAGACGTTTATACCACAAATGACTGGGGTCCGATGTTCATAACGACTCCGGATTTTGTTTACGTAAATGATTCAAATGACATAGCATTTGAGTATGATTTGTATGATTATGTATTGAATTATGACAGCACCGGAGCATATCTTGATTCAACTCCGACCCATGTTACATACAGCGATGACTCGGTGCCTTATTTCACTTATGACCTTGACACTGTCTATGATTCCACGGGAGCAATCTATGGAATATATGACAGAGTAGTTGTCGACACTGTTCTCTGGAACAGATACGGACCGTCATACTGGGAGAATCTCGGTGTGGTGGCGCCTCATCACAAGAGGCATGAGTATCACGGACAGGCGAAGTTTACATTCAAGCCCACAAACAACATAAAGCTGAATGTTGGAGGATTTGTTTCGCATTCGTCTTTCCAGCAGTACAATAACAATCTCAAATACAATCTTGAAAGATTCATCTCAAGAAACACGGACGGATATCAGCTGAATTCAACGATGAACTGGATGTTCAACCAGTCAAATTTCATCACTCTCACGGCAAGTTACTTCCATACGCAGACCTACTTGGGACCCGAGTTTGACGACATGATAATCACAACAGAGGGAGACACCCTTCTTCCTCCGGAGACGGTAATTCCGGAATGGTACGCAGTGTGGCAGCCCTACGGAGTGATGGACACGACTACGTTCAAAAACGTTCCTGCGATAAATGACAAGTGGGCATCAAACTCCCCGTGGGGATGGTGGAATGATCCGCAGTTAATCTACCCCAACTGGTACGGCTCCGCATCGTACAGGTATTCAAACTACCTCGCACTCAAAGGTGACTGGACAAGCCAGGTGGGCAGGTACCATGAGGTCAAATCGGGAGTGGAGTACAAATCCTATGAACTCTATCTTTGGGACCTCTATCTTCCCTGGGACCCGAATCCGTTCGCAGACTATTACCACGTGTATCCTCAGCAGATTGCGGCATACGTGCAGGACAAGATGGAGTTTGAGGGAATGGTCGTGAACCTCGGAGTGCGTCTTGACTATCTCGATGCAAATACTCCCTATTATTCCGATGCTACAAACAGGAACTTCCCGCTCTATAAAGACACAGTCATAGACGGAGACACTGTTCTTGTGCCAAATACAGAGAAACCGACAACGCCTCAGGAAGGTTATACTCAGGCGGCATGGGACTCTCTCGTGTGGCCTATATCAATGGCATCAAAGAAGTACAAGGTTTCGCCCCGTTTGGGAATCTCGCATCCCATATCTGAGACGTCTGTTCTACACTTCAACTACGGACACTTCTTCCAGACGCCCCAGATGGACTACCTCTTCACAGGACTTGGAACTGATTTCTCAAAGAGAGGCAACTCCAACATCGGCTCGCCCAACCTTGAAGCTGAGAGAACAGTCTCTTATGAATTCGGTGTGGCGACTCAGATCGGAGCCGACATGGCTATCGACCTCACCACATACTATAAGGACATCTACGGTCTTATAGGTTCAAGAAAGGTCTATGCACTTCCCAGCGCCTACTATGCTCTTCAGAACGTCGAGTACGGTAACGTAAAGGGATTTGAAGTCGCATTCTCAAAATCATCAAAGTACTTCTCTACAGACATAGCATATACCCTTTCATTTGCAAAGGGAACCGCTTCGGATGCATGGGACGGATACTATGACACATACTCCCAGAGGGACCCTGTAACCGGCGGCGACGTTATAATGCCCAAGATTCCTTACTACCTTGACTTTGACCAGAGGCACACTATAAACGTCGGATTCGTATTCAGAATGCCCGCAAAGGAGCTTCCGATTTACGCAGACAACTGGACCCTCGCAATAGACAATGCAGTAAGCTCAGGCCAGCCCTATACGCCTGTCAATGAGAAGGGCGTAAAGACGGGAGTGACAAACAGCGAAAGGAAGCCGTGGTCATTCAATACGGACATGAAGTTCAGGAAGGGATTCCTGTTCGGCTCATTTGAGCCCAACATCTATGTCTCTGTCTTCAATCTCTTCAATATAAAGAATGTCATAGATGTCTATGCATCCACAGGACTTCCTGACAGAAATGCGGCAATCAACAGCTACAGAGTCACTGATTTCCCGACGAACCATATCGGAGAGCCGGGTTATGATGCGAGAAGAGACACAAATCAGGACGGAACAGTAACGTCGCAGGAGTACTATGACGTATTCATGGCGGCTTACTCTGATTATCTTAATGACCCGACCAATTACTCGACTCCGAGGACAGTTTCGGTCGGCATTGAGTTCTCATTCTAAGGTATGGAGGAATGTTTATGAATAAATTTACGAAAGCAATTCTTATAACCTTCCTCGCACTCCTCATGGTCTTGCCGGCAACGGCAAGAACTGCAGTTGAAAATGACGGTTCAAGAACAATGGACCAGCAGCTGCTTAACATGAACGAGATGAACATGTACATCTCAAATTTCGGAATCTACGGACAGAACAACTGGACTGGAAACGCAGGAGGCTGGTGGCCGAGGGCGTATCCTTCAGAGACGTACATATTCGGAGCCGGAGTGTGGGTGGGAGCATTGGTTGACACGGGATTTACGGTTGACGGAACTGACACTACATGGCTTACAGACACGCTCGTCACGTGCGGATACAATCCCAACACGGGAGGCACAGAGTTTGTTCCCGGTGACATTGACCCCAATTCTCCGGACAGACCGACGCCATACGTCAATCCGTGGGACATTGTCTATATTTCAACAAATGACAATGGCGGACAGCCGTGGCCAATAAAGACAACTGCAGGAGGCGACTCTGTCGTTTCCATGCAGGATTCTTACTGTGAATACAATGACAAAGATCCGTCAGAGCATTTCACAACAGACAACAAGCCCCTTGAGATAGAGGTGATGCAGACAACATACGCATGGGTGGGACCTCTCAAGGAGGACATAGTATTCATAAAGTTTGACATAAGAAACGACAGAACGGACGGCGAAGATTTGAAAAAATGCTTCGTCGGACTTGCCGCTGACAATGACATAGGAAACGAAGCTGACGATGCGGCAAATGACCTCCTCGGTTTCATAGACACGATGACAGTCGATTACAACGGTGTAACCGACACTCTCATGCAGATAAACGTGGGTTACCAGTTCCAGCTTGAGTCAGAGGCCGGATGGACAAACTATCCCGGCGTAATCGCCTACAAGTACATGGAATCGCCTATTGCAACGGACACTGTGGACGTCTATCATGACGGTTCATTCATAGTAGATCCGGGCAGCAGGATAGGAATGACAACATTCAATTTCTTCACGATAGCGACAGACCCTTCGACAAAGCAGGCGCGCTATGTCACCCTTGCCGGGTATGACCACACGGCATTC
>JAQVDU010000032.1 GCA_028698175.1 bacterium
GAATGGTTTTACGGAGGGTTTTGATTTTTTTGCTTTTCCCAGTTTCTTCGATATACGATATACAAATATGACTCAACGGGAATTGTGAAGGATGACATGTTTTTTGGGAATTCGTAGCGGATTCTCTTTATCCTCTTTCCTCCGACACCCTCCTGCATCATAATTGAGGCGATATTTTTCACATTAGGGGTCGCCTTTACCCCCCTTGCGTCCGTATTTTTGAAAATCCACATCAAAAGAACTCTCTTTACCTCAATTCCGTATCCCCTTCCCTGGTATTTCGGCAGAAGCTTCACGTCAGTCTCTGCAAATTTATCCTTTTTATCATACCTGATGAGAGCCTCCCCTATACTTTTGCCTTTTCTCTCAATTATAAGATGATGCTCCGTTCCTTTTTTTATCCTCTCCTTTGTAATTCTGATTATATTTTCGGGAGATTCCTTTATTCCTTCGGGAAAGCCGACGAATTTCATCACATCTCCGTTTTGCCAGAGAGATGAAATAAAATCCGCATCCGCTGAACACGGTTTCATCTTCCTGACACTTAACCGGCTCGTCTTTATTCTGTAAAATCTCTTTATCATCTGTCTCCCTTAAGCTCTTTTAATCTGTTTTTCAGCTCGAAGGAGGGATTCTCCTTCACCGCCTCCTCTGTAATCTTAAGAGAGAGGTTTCTGTGTTCTTCCTTCTGCGATGATTTATAAAGGGAATGGGAGATTCTTGATTTAAGCTTGTCATCTTTCTCCTCCTCAATCAGTTTCAGAAGAATCTTCTCTCCCTCCTCCCTATCTTTTCTTATTACATCAAGAGCGGAATAGAGTTTGTAGTAGAATGAATATTTTTCGGTTCCCTCCTTTTCGGATGCCTCTTTCAGTTTTGCAAGAGTTTTGCCCAGATTTTCATAGTCTTCAATGTCATAGTAATACTCCGCATAAAGAGAGAGTGTCGCGGCTATCCCTTCGGGCACCTTCATTCTTTCGGCAAGTTCAAAGCTCTTGTCTGCATATTCCTTCATTTTATCATAATCCTTTCTGTTGTAGCAAAGCTCCGCAAGTTCCTGATAGGAGAGTCTTACGCACCAGGGATTGTTTATCTCTTCAAACATAGTCACCGCAATTTTATAGTATTCCTCCGCAGTGTCGAATTCTCCGTAGGCAGAATATACGTTTCCTATGTTTCCGAGATTTATCGCCATGAAGTACTTGTTTCCCAGCTCCTCGTTTACTGCGTATGCCTCTTCATAGCATTTTAAAGCCTCTTCGTATTTATAGAGGTAGTAATTTATCATACCTATGTTGCTGAGCGACGCGGTATACGAATATCTGTCTCCGTGCTCCTTTGCCACCTCGAGAATTTCGCTGAATATCGACATTGCTCTATTCAAATCTCCCTTTTTCCACACCATAAGCCCGAGATTGCCCATGGCATAACACATCTCCCTCTTCATGTTCATCTTTCTGTTGTACTCTATTTTTCTTTCGAGAAGCTCTATGCCCTTTTCATATTCGCTCTTTTCGAAATAGTAGAGCGCGATTGCCCCCATAATTTCATACTCAAGGTCCTCCAATTTTGCCTCTTTCGCCATTCTCATCGACTCTTCGTAAAGCTTGAATGCCTCATCATAATCATTCTTATTGTAGTAGCACCTTCCCAGTGTCTTAACTGCCCTTATTTCATCTTTCTTTGCGTTGTTAATCCCGAATATTTCTATCGTCTCTCTGCAGAATTTCATTGCCGATTCGTCATCTCCGGTTCGTATAAGATTTTCGATGAGAGCACTCAGATATTTTGCATATATTATGGATTTTTTGTCTTCTATTCCTTCAAGCTTAAGGTTTATGTACCCCATCGCTTTTTTGTATTCAGAGAGATAAAAGAGCGTATGTGCTTTTTTTAATCCTATTTCAAGTTTCTCCTTCGCATCCGCAACAAGCTCCTCCAGTTTTGAATAGAGAGAGAGAGCATCGTTTTCCCTGTAGCTCTGCTTTGCCCACTCCGCCGCCTTTCTTATATACTCAACCGATTTTTCCCTGTTGCCGCTCCTCTCATAGTGGAAGGCCAGGTCGCTGAAATGGCGGGGGTCATCCCTGTGTTTCTCTTCGATGATTGATGCAGCCGAAGCGTGGAGTTTTTTAAGCCTGTCGCTCAGCTGCATTTCATACGCGGCATCCTTCAAAAGAGAGTGGGAAAAAATGTATTTTATCTCGGAAGCGACGCTCCATATGTTGTGTGTTACCCCCTCAGTCAACTTTTCCTCTATGTTTTTACCTTTAAGCATCCTCGACAAAACCTCAGTTTCAAACTCTTTCCCCAGAACCGAAGCATGCTGCACTATATTCTTCAGCTCAGAACTCAGCCTGTCTATGCGCGCCATGATGACAGAATTTATTCCGGAAAATATTTCAACATTCCTTTTGTCAAGTTCGAATCCGGACGGTTCATACTTTATCGCATCATTTTCAAGAAGATACATCGTAAGCTGTTCTGTAAAGAATGGGTTTCCTTCGCTTTTGGAGAGTATAAAATCGAGAAGCGATTTTGTTATCGGACCCTTCAGCATGTTTTCAAGCATTGATTTTACGGAAGACTCGGTCAGATGCGACAGGTTTATCTGTCCCGTTTTGGCCGCTCTGCCTGCCATCTGCTTCATCTTCTCTTCATCCCTCGCGATCACAAAGAGAATGAACGGGTACTCCTTTACGTTTGTTAAGAGTTGTGGTATGAATTTTACGGATTGTTCGTCGAGCCACTGGGCATCGTCAAGAATTATTATCTGGGGTTTTTTCAGGGATTTTACCTTTATCAGTTCCTTTATTCCTATAAGCGTATTCTCGAATATTGCTTTTGGGTCATAGACTTTCTCTATGCTGTTTTCGAGAGAGAGAAAGTTCTTCAAAAAAATCTTTGTTCTTTTAAGTTCAGCCGCAATGCCCGTCCTCTCTCTCTCCGCATCATCAGCTATCTTCTCAAAAGTTTTTTCAAAGAGATTCTCACTGTCATTCTGTTCTGCGGATTCGTTATTGAGAAGAGACCTTTTCGCATACTCTCTGAACGGCTCTATGCTTGTCTTTGCTATCTCCTCCGACTGGAGAGTGTAGATTTCAGAGTCTTCCTTTTTTGATTTGAGAGTCTCCGTCAGGAGCCTGCTCTTTCCTATTCCCGCCTCGCCGAAAATAAAGAAAATCCCCATGTTTTCATTCATATTCTCAACAGCCTTCAAAATCTCAGAAGATTCCCCCTCTCTTCCCACAAACCTGTTTGAATACTCAGATGTTTTTCCCACTTTTACGTTTTTTATCCTAAATATTTCGGTCTTACCCTCAATTCCTTTAAGGGAATAACTTCCGACAGAGATGATCTTTGCAGAGGAGGAGACCCTGTCGGCAAAGTTTTTATTGGAGAGAATCTCTCCCCACTTTGCCTTCATCATTATCCTCGCTCCGAGATTCACAACGGATGAGACTGCAGTGTATGCATGCCTTTTTGAGCTTCCGATTCTGCCGAAGTATGCAATACCGTATGAAATTCCCGCCCTCACTCTCTTCTCAAAGGTCTTTGACATCTCTGATGCAAAAAGAGCGGCATTTACAAGGTCGTTTTCATGCGCCTTCGGAGCTCCGAATATGACATAGCACAGAAGCCCCTTATCGGAATGTTCTATCAGATTTACAAAGCATTCATATTTTTCTGAGACAGTCAGAAGAGTCTCTATGAACTGTACTGATTTTTTAATGTTTGACGGCATTCTGAAAGAGAGAAAGAGTGAGGTAATGTTTCTGAATTCACCCTTGAATTTGGAACCATATATCGGATTTACCAGAAAATCGTCTTCCATTGCCCTTTTTTTGTCAGCTTTTGGTCTCTTAATTCTATTCGACGAGGAGAGAAGTCTGTAAGAATCTCCTGTTTTAGAGAACCTGGACTGCTTAAACCGTTTTTTTGTTTCAGCGTCGCATATTATTTCATTCTCTGCGCAAACGGTTTGCATTTTTCCGATATTTTTAAGGCAGTCACCCCTGAGAAGGAATATCTTTTTTTCTTTCCCTATGAAAAAGAAACTTATATCGCCGCTTACTATAGACATTTTTACGGAAAGAACAAACTCACCCTGCGGAGTAACGAAACTTTTTTTGGAAGAGACGATTTTCTTTATTTTGAGAGCTGCGGCAATAGAATTTTCCGACAGCTCATTCGGAAAGACTGCGGTAAAGGCGTCTCCGGCAAAGGTGGTTATGAAACCTCCCGATTTGTATATTTCGTCTATGACATCATTGAAAAAGGAGTTTGTTATCTTCGAAAGATGTTCCGCACCCCTCTTTCCCGCCTTCATCAGTTTTTCGGTCATTGAAGTAAAGCCTTTTATGTCGAGAAAGAGTATCGAGCCTGAAATTTTACCTACTGAATTATTTTTACTGTAAAGGGAGATAACCTCTTTTGGCACGAAAACAGTCATACATCCTCCTTGATTCTCAGAATATAGCATAAAAAGAGAGGGCGGGCAAGTGCGGAAGGTAAATTACAATCATCCGGCCGTCGAATAAAGACAAATTCTTCCTCGGATGTGTCATCCTGAACTACGCGGTGGTTATCTCTATCGGGAAGGATCTATCATGGGGCGGCAGGTTGTCAAGCGTCGGCTTTCACAATTGACTGAAGCAATATTATTGAACCCCTAAATAGTTCCTCTATTATAATTATATATATTCATTATATAATGTCCCAGAGAATTTTTATCATGAGAAGCGCGAGGGCGAAAATAAAAACAGGACGGATGACCTTTGCGCCCTTTGTGATTGCAATTCTCGCACCGAGAATGTTGCCGATAACTCCGGCAACTGCCGCAGGAATCCCTATGAGAAATATAACCTTTCCTCCGATGATGAATGTTGTCACCGCGGCGATGTTGGACGCAAGGTTTACCACCTTGGTGTTGCCGTTCGCAGTCGCAAGGTCATACTTTAAAGCCAATGCATTGAAAAGGATGAGGAAGGAGCCGGTGCCGGGTCCGAAGAAACCGTCATAGAAGCCGATTCCGAATCCGGCAATTCCGGACAAAAAGAGTTTTTTCTTCATCTTTATTTCACTTGAATTGTTCTTCTCTCCGAATTTTTTATTTATCATTGTGTATGCCGCAATAATCGGCACGAGAATGACAAGAACATACCTTAAAAAGTCGGGATTTAAAAGAAGAACAACCCTTGTGCCGAGGAATGACCCTCCAAGAGCGAATGCGGCGCTTGTCAAAGCCACCTTCATGTCAATCATTCTGCTCTTCCTGTACATCAATGTTGCAAAAAGGGTTCCTATTGAGGATGAGAATTTATTGTTGCCGAGCGCAAAATGGGGGGGCAGGCCTGCGGCTACGTATGCTGGAAGGGAGATAAGCCCTCCTCCTCCGGCTATGGAATCGACAATTCCGGCAAAGAATACCGACGGAATGACTATAGCGAATACTCTTACGTAATCCATGGAGAAGATTCTATTGAAAAATGAAAATTATTCAACCGTCAACCGGATTTTGAGGTCTTTATGATTTTTCCGTCTTCAGTCATGGTAACAACTGCGACCGATTTGAAAAAACCTGAGGAATTTACGTACGTGAATGAAAAGATTCTCTCTTTTAACTTTGCTTTTTTTGTTTTGAGGGATTTTGCATACTCATCCGATTCTGTTTTCACCTCTTTTATGACAGGGGATATTCCCTCAAAACCTTCAAGATTGGCTTTAATAAAGGTATCCGCGATTTTTTTAAGTTCCTTTTTATTCAAAGCTCACCTCCGTGAGGGGATTTCCGTACATCACAAACTCAACAAGGGTCTTTTTGTCGTCATCATCCAAGAATCCGTTCTTCTCAAGATTCTTCTTTGCAAAGATTCTCTTTGCATTGAGAAAGGCAAGGGATGCATTCTTTTTCTTTAAAAATTCAGTGAAGAAGAGTGAGACAAGCAGGTCTGCCTCTGAAATCGGGGGAGCAAACGTGCCATAGGCAGTCGCAGTGGAGCCGATGCAGAATTTTACGCCGCTTTTAAGAGCCGTGAGCATCATTGAATCTGATGCTTTCTTTTGATTTACAAATGCTCCGAAGCACGCCTCGCTTGCGAGGAAGGAATTTTTGATTCCCTTTGAAATGTTTTTCGGAAGAATCGCAAGAGGATACTCTTCCCTGTAAGACGAGAACCTCTGCCTCTGTCCGTACCATCCCGCCTCATCTTCAGCCCCGTGAAGATTGAAGTACAAACCTCCCTCATAGGAATCGAATGACAGTTTGTTTTCAACGGTGTGCGGAGGAGATGATAGCATCTCACCCTGGCACTTGAGAGCTAAAAAGACGTTTTCCGCCGCAGTCTTCCATATCTCGGCAGTCATTCCAGCTTTTTCATCCGCCCTGACCTTATTGGATTTAAAAAGAAGCTCCAGAGTTTTGATGAAGCTTCCTTCGTCATCGTCAATTGAATCCGGAACTCTCGATATCTCAATCTCAGGCACAACAGAGTCAGTGTTGGAGGAGACCCACCAGTTGTCAGTGCAGACATCTTCGTCTCCGTCTTCAACAAAAGATTCTGTTCTCTCAAAAGGAAAGATGTCGTCTCCGCCTATTATCAGTATGACCGAGTCGCGGCATTCGCTGAGAAGAAAATCTTTTGTCTTTTTCTTTTTTGATTCGCAGACGTCTATGAACTGGATGAAATTGGAGGACGACACAAGAGCATCCTGAATTTTAACCGTAAATTTTTTTGAATATTTTTTTGAAATTCTTTTTGAATCGTAAAGCGCCGTTATCTCTTTCATCTTATCCCTCAAAATAAAAAAAGCCGGCCTTTCGGGCCGGCTTCACTCTTTCTCGCTGCTTTCTTACTTCTTTGCTTTCTTTGCGGGCTTCTTTGCTGTCTTCTTAGCAGGTTTCTTCGCAGCTTTTTTTGCTGTAGGCATTGTCCCTCCTACGGTTAAAAGTTTTACTAATAAATATATAACATATAATTAAAAAAATATCAAGTATTATTTTTATTTTTTTAATTATTTTTTATTTTTATTTTTAAGATAAATAATATAAATCATTGACATTTTTTGCTATTTTGTTTAATATACTAATTCTATGGAGAAAAAATTTTTAGCGCAGAAATCCAACGAATGCAGAATAGACATTCTTCAGATGGTCTTTAATGCGTCATCAGGGCACATAGGAGGAGCATTCTCCGCGATAGACATAATGACGTACCTCTATTTTCATAAAATGAATTTTTCAAAGGAGAATTATCTCGACAATTCGAGGGACAGATTTATCCTCTCAAAGGGGCATGCGTCTGCCGCCCTTTACGCGTGCCTTGCCCACAAAAATATTTTTTCGAGAAACGAACTTTCATCATTCAGAAAAATAGATTCAATGCTTCAGGGGCATCCTTCGAGAAAGACGACTCCGGGAGTGGAGACGTCAACAGGGTCATTGGGCCAGGGCCTCTCGTTTGCAAACGGATGCGCAATGGCTCTTAAAATGAAGAAAATAAATGCAAAGGTCTATTGCATGGTTGGAGACGGAGAGATAAACGAAGGTCAGTTCTGGGAAGCATGCATGACTTCGTCGAGATACTCTCTCGACAATCTCCGCGTTATACTCGACTACAACCATCTTCAGATAGACGGATTCATAGAGGATATAAAGAATCCATCTCCTTCAAAGATGAGATTTGAATCATTCGGATTTCACGTGATTGAAATCAACGGACATGACTTTGACGAAATAGACAGAGCATTCGAAGAAGCAGATGGAGTGCAAAAAAAACCGGTATTTATAATAGCGCACACAATTAAGGGCAAGGGAGTTTCATTCATGGAGAATAACGTCAATTTTCACGGCTCTCCTCCGAAGAAGGAAGAGTATGAAAAGGCGATGAAGGAGCTTTCCGATGTCTGAAAAAAAATCCCTGCGTGAAGCATACGGAAAGACGCTTGTAGAACTCGGAAAAGAACACGAGGACATTGTCGTGCTTGACGCCGACCTTGCCAAATCAACAAAGACAGAGCTCTTCAAAAAAGAGTTCCCTGAAAGGTTCTTCGACATGGGAATATCCGAGGCGGATATGATAGGCACTGCAACAGGATTCGCTTCGGTCGGTTTCAAACCATTCTGCTCATCCTTTGCGATGTTTTTGACGGGAAGGGTATATGACCAGATAAGAAATTCCATTGCCTATCCTCACTGGAACGTCAAGCTTGTATCCACGCATGCCGGGATATCGGTGGGCGAGGACGGAGCAAGCCATCAGTGCATAGAGGACCTGGCACTCATGCGGGCAGTTCCCGGCATGACTGTACTCTGCCCTTCGGACGCCGTGATGGCTGTCTCTCTCACGAAAAAACTTTATGAATATGAGTCTTACGCATACATGCGGCTTCCGAGAAACGAACTGGATTCTCTCTATCAAGAAAGCGACGATTTTAAAATAGGAAAATCTGTCGTTCATTCAATCGGAAAGGACATAACAATAATCGCATGCGGGGCAATGGTCTCAATCGCAAAGAAAACGCTGATGCGGTTCAAGTCAATGGGAATAGACGCGGGTCTTGTAGACATGTATTCTATAAAGCCGCTCGACAAGGAGATTGTCAGAGAGGTTTTAAAAACTTCAAAAGGGATTCTTACCGCCGAAGAGCATTCTGTAATAGGGGGCCTCGGCTGTGCGGTTGCTCAAATTGCGTCGGCAGAGAAGCGTGTGATGATGGACTTTTTGGGCATTGAAGATTCGTTCGGGGAATCAGGCACTCCCGAGAATCTCTTTGAAAAATACAATCTTACCGAAGAGGCAATTCTTAAAAAGGGGAAGATTCTCTATGATAAACTTTAAAAACGTTTATAAATATTACAAGAAGGACTGGGTCGCCCTCAACAACGTCAACCTCTCCATAGAGAAGGGCCAGTTCAATTATCTCATCGGAAGGAGCGGCGCGGGAAAATCAACTCTGATGAAAATGATTTACATGGAGCTCTTTCCCACAGAGGGAGAGATCGAGGTAGCCGGATACAACACAAAGAGCATAAAGCAGAATGAGATTCCGATGCTCAGAAGAAAGATAGGAGTCATATTTCAGGACTTCAAGCTGTTGAAGGACAGAAACGTCTATGACAACGTGGCATTCGCCCTTCAGGTGACCGGAGAAAAGTATTCAAACATACGAAAGAAGACCCTTGAGGCATTGGCGGCAGTGAAGATGTCCCACAAGAGAAACTCTTTTCCATATCAGCTCTCCGGAGGAGAACAGCAGAAGGTGGCGATTGCGCGCGCGATAATCAAAGAGCCGTTCATTCTCATCGCCGACGAGCCGACGGGAAACGTCGACCCGGAAGGGACGCGCGACATTCTCGAGCTTTTGTTTGAAATAAACACAAGGGGGACTGCGATACTCATGGCCACGCACGATTATTCCCTCATCAAAAAGTCGGTGGGAAAAGTAATCGGACTGAGGGACGGAAAACTCGTCAATCCGGACGATATTTTCAAAATGGAATTCGGAGGCCAGCAATGATTTACATCATTCAGGAGGCGGTCAAAGGATTTTTCAAAAACAAATCCATGAGTTTTATCACGATAGGAATAATCACGATTTCGATATTCATATTCGGACTCTTTATCGCAGGCACTGCGAACATGCTGAACGTCATCAAGCTTGCAGAAGACAGAATAGAAATGATAGTGTATCTCAAGGACAATCTGAAAGCGGAAGAGATAAAGCTTCTCGACGAACAGATAGCTACGATACTCGGAGTTCAGCAGACAGAGTTCGTCTCCAAGGAACAGGCCCTTGAAAATTTCAAGAAGGAGATGTCTGAAAATTCTCCGCTCCTTTCCGCCTTCGAGTCAAACCCGCTCCCTGCATCGATAAAGGTGACTGTCTCCATGGCATATAAGACGCCTGAATACCTTCGTGAAATATCCGAGAAGATAAAACTCTTCTCAGGAGTTGAAGACATTGACTACGGCTCCGAGTGGATAGACGACCTTGACAGGATAATAAAAATACTCTTTTTTATAGACATCATTCTCGGGATAATAATCACCCTGTCGTCGGTTTTCGTAGTATTCAACACTATACGGCTGACTGTTTATGCAAGACGCGAGCAGATTGACATAATGGACCTTGTCGGAGCTACAGAGACCTATATAGAGCTCCCGTACATTATAGAAGGAATAGTCCACGGCCTCTTCGGCTCGCTTATTTCCACTGCGCTTCTGTACTCTCTATTCTCATTCATATCCACCAAAATTCCCAACGTGATTTTTCTGAACTCGTCCCTGACTGTATTCATGGTCTTCTTCGGAATGATACTCGGCTTTACAGGCTCTTTCATGTCCGTAAAGCAGTGTATGAATGAAATTCGGGAAGTAAAGCGCCTTGAACCTGTGGGAAAGAGAAAGACTCTTCCCAGGTCAGTCAAATGAAAAAAGAGTGAGGGAGTTTTTTCTCTTCACCAGAAACTCTTTTTCCCCCACAGGATAATCATCCCTGTTGTTGAATACCCTTATTCTGCTTGAATGAAGATTGGGCATATTGAGATTTTTGTAAACATTGAATTCCGATTTAAGCATTGAGTGGGCCTCAGGATTTCCCCAATGGACAGATTTGCTTCCGAACAAAAGCGAGAATCCTGACATGTTCCCGGTGCGGAGGAATATTCCGTATCCCATCCCCTCGCTCACATCCTCGCGCGGATAGTAGCATATTGCATTTGGATTTTTAATTGAAAGAAAGAAAAGAAACGATTTCAGAGAATCCGTGGAAAGCAGGCGTATCTCTTCAGACAAATCCTCGTCGGTGTTTGATGTAGATTCGATTATCTTCTTTAATGATTTCAGCTCTCTTGATGAAAACGAATAGTGGGAGATAATAGAGAAACTTCCGGAGAGCGGAAAGAAGCGCACCGGCCAAAAGACCTTTCCGTCAAGAACGTCCTTGTCCGTCTTCTTTAAAGAAACCATCACCTGATACCCTCTCGTCACAAGAGGCGCAACGAGAGTCCCCCCTGTTTTCAGTTGATTTATCCAATGCTCCGTCACGTCCGCTGTCGTGCATGAGACTATAATTCTGTCGTAAGGTGCAAAATCAACCATGCCGAATCCGCCGTCTGAATTCTCTATGTGAACGTTTTTCAGAGAAAACTGTTTCAGGTTCTTCTGCGTAATTTCAAAGATGTCCTTTGAAATTTCTGTGCCGCAGACAAAGCCGTCGTCTCCGACAATTTTTGAAAACAGAGCGGTTGAATATCCGGACCCTGCTCCTATCTCCAACACCTTGTCGCCCTTCTTCATCTTTGAAAGATTTATCATCGCGAGAATAACCGAAGGCATTGAAATGGAGGAGAGAAGCCCTTCTGAGTCCTTGCAGTAGAGCAAAGAGGAGTCAGAATAAGCCCTGCGCATGAAGTTTCCCTCATCGTCGCTCTTTGATGACCTGTCAACTATTTTAAAGTCAAGAAGATGCTCATCATACCCGTATATCTCTTCGATGAACTTGTGCCGTTCAACAGAGAGGAATGCCTCTCTGTAAAGTTCATTTTCAAACGGGATTCTCGCCTCAATTTCCGCTACCATCTTTTTAAGATAATGCTGGGATACGTTCTTTGCCATGTTAATTCCTTGAATAGACTCCGACGTCAATCGGGGAAAAAATGTTTTTAATCCAGTATGTATATGCCAGACCCGCAGTCAAAGCCGCATTGTCAGTGCAGTACTTCATCTCGGGAACAAAGACCTCAGTTTTTCTTTTTTCAAAAGTTTCCTTGAACCTTGCCCTAAGCATTCTGTTCGCAGAGACTCCTCCGGCAACCATTACGCTCTTGGTTTTGTAAATGTCGAACGCCTTCTTTGCCGTGTTTATAAGTTGAGAGACGATTGCATCCTCAACTGAAGCGGCAATATCCCCCCTGTGCTCTTCAACAACCGATTCTTCCGTCTCTCTGAGAAAATACATGACAGCCGTTTTAAGCCCGCTGAATGAAAAGTCAAGGGAGTTCAGCTTTGCCACGGGAAACTTTTTGTATCTGCAGTTCTTCTGATAGGCGGCCTTTTCGAGCGCAGGACCTCCGGGATAACCGAGTGAAAGCATCTTTGCGCACTTGTCAAATGCCTCTCCTGCCGCGTCATCAAGGGTCTTTCCAACCTCTCTCGTGCTGAAATCTTCGTTTACTATGAAGAGAGACGTGTGTCCGCCGGATACAACCAGCCCCAGAGAGGGGAATGACAGTTTGTCATGGGAAAGCATGTTTCCGTAAAGATGCCCCTTGACATGGTCTGTTGCAATGAGTTTTTTGTCGTGCCTTAATGCGATTCCTTTTGCAGCCATGAGCCCCACCATCAAAGACCCGATAAGACCCGGGCCGTTGACTGCAGATACGGCGTCTATTTCTTTTATTGAAACCGATGCTTTGTCGAGAGCATCCTGAATGACCTGATAAATGAATTCCACATGCTCCCGCGAAGAAAGGTCCGGGACCACCCCCCCGAATTCCTGATGTGACATCTGGGTCTTAACTATGTTTGACAGAACTATCTTTCCGTCCTTTACCACAGCGGCTGAAGTTTCATCACAGGATGTTTCTATTCCAAGGATAAGAGTCATTTTGCCTCTATCTTCACTTCCGCCGGAGAAACAGAGAGAATCTCTACGTACTTTCTTTTGGGAATGTAAATCCGTAGATTGTAAAAGCCTCTCGACCTTATGTGAGATATGTCAATCACGGGAGAGACCTCTCCGGCAAGCATGTCAAAGAGAATTCTCTTCGGACCGGAGAGCTGAATGTCAACTGAGACCGAGTCCGGATTTATTTTCACGGATTCGTTCTTGTTTATGAAAATAACCGGCACGCCTCTGAAATCCCTGGTAACAAGCTCATCAACCGGTATTGTGACAAGCACCTTTTGCGCATTTGTTTTTATCAGAGAGCTGGATAGATTGACAGCTGAATTCTTCGTCACGCTCTTTTTTGCCTTTCTTATATTGATTTCATCTGTCTCTACGGAGGCTATCTTGTCGATAAGAATCTTTGCCCCTGTTATTGTGATTCTCTCCGGATTTACAAGAACGTCTCCGGATATCGAGTATCCGTCCGAGGGCTGTCCTGTAATAACCGGCGACACTATCACATCCCTCTTTGCAAGCGAGTCAATGACTGCTTCAACTCTCTTCGGGTAAAGTACGTCCTCTGCGCGGATGTTTTTAAGCAAACCAATGACAGTCACCTCTTCGCTTAAATCGAAGGAGTGTTCTCCTGCCTCCACGGAAGAGAGGTTTATCGAAACAAAGACTTTTCTTTTAAGAAGATTCATCAGAAGAAAATCCCTTGATTTTCCCGCAAGGAGAATGTCTGCATAATCTGAATTCAGATAGCCGACAGCGAGTGAATCTTTGAGATTTTCAAAGCGAATTTCCACCCTCCTTCTTATTTCCACTTTCTGGCTGCTTGCGGCATAGAACCAGAGAATCAAAGCCAGAGCGACCGAGAGAATCTTCATCGGAATATTTTTTTTAAAAAAGTCATGAGCATTCATAATTCTATGATATTTAAACAAAAGTATAAGTCAATAGACGCACAAAACAACCAAGGTCGGAAATCGCACTTGATTTTTTTCTGTTTTATCATATCATCAGTTATACACAATGCGAACAGATGGAGGTTGAGATGAAGCGACGGCTTATGCTTGCCTTGATACTGACAATAAATATTGCTTTGTTTTCTGATATGATTCCGGCGCCGGCCAATGACACCGGGTCAACAGAAGAGATGCGAAGCATATCCGGCGAATTGCAGATTAATTGGGCCTCCGACAGTTTGAATATGAAGGGTTTGGGCTTTTCCCCATATTTTGAATTTGCAACTGATGTTTATGCGGTTGACACTTTTGCCTACATCTGCATGGATAATTTTCTTTTGATAGTTAATGTCAAAAACAAATCAAAACCTGTTATGGTCGGATATTTTGAAACTCCCGGAAGAGCAATGGCTGTATATGCCTCCTCCAATTTTGCATATGTGGCAGATTCAGATTGCGGGTTAAGGGTTATCAACATCTTTGATCCCTCAAGTCCAAAGGAAGAGGGATGGTTTGACACACCGGGAAATGCGCGTGACGTATTCATAGCCGGAGACTATGCCTATGTGGCGGATGAATCAGGAGGGCTCAGAATAGCAGATGTTTCGTCTCCATCCAATCCGAAGGAGATCAGCCATTATCCGTCAACAGCATACGGGGTTTTTGTTCTGAACAATTATGCGTACGTAGCAGGAGGCGGTGGCGGTCTTCTGACAGTAAATGTTTCAAATCCCTCAAAACCAAGCGGCTCGGGTCATGTAAACACTTCGGGCTACGCAGTCGGAGTTTACGTCTCAGGCAGTTATGCTTATGTAGCAGCCGGAAGCGGAGGAATAAGAATAATAAATATCAATGACCCTTCAAAGCCGGTAGAACTCGGATATTACAGCGTTTCAGCTTCAGCCAATGCAGTTCACACCGTAGGCAACACATTATTCGCGGCATGCGGAGACATGGTGAGAATACTCAATGTTACAAACCCGACAATTCCGGGGCAGATCGGTTATTATAAGAGCTCATCCAATGCTCTTTCTTTGTTTGTCTCGGGAAACTATGCCTACGTTGCAGACGGAGGTGGAGGAATGAGAATTTTAAACGTCTCAAGGCCGTATGCTCCGACAAGCGAGGGAGTATATGAAAATTCTGGAGCCGCACTGAAAGTGACTGTTTCGGAGAATCTTGGATTCGTTTCGGACGGTGTGAACGGCCTTCTGATATACGACATATCCGACCTCTACCATTTGAAAAAAATCTCCTCTCTGAAAACACCGAGCACTGCAGGCGGCGTATCTGTTTTTGGAAATTATGCCTACGTCGCAGACGGCGGAAGCGGATTGAGAATAATTGACATCTCAGCGCCCTCATCCCCAAAGGAGGTCGGTTTTCTCGACACTCCCGGAAACGCAGTCTCAGTATTTGTTGCCGAAACCATTGCATTTGTTGCAGACGTAGGTGGCGGAGTCAGAATTATCGACGTGTCAAACCCGGCCGCAGCAAATGAACTGGCAAATTATGGAACTGTATCCGCTTTCGATATCTTCGTCAAGGATGGTTTAGCTTATATCGCCGATGGCGCGGCTGGTCTTAAAATAATCAACGTATCAGACCCTTCAAGCTTGTCTGAAGTCGGAAACTGCGACACTCCCGGCTATGCAGTCGGAGTTTGCGTTTCAGACAGCTTCGTCTATATTGCAGACGGCTCTTACGGAATGAGCATTATAAACGTGTCAAATCCTTCTGCTCCGGCAATAACGGGAAGAATCGATTTGAATAATTATGCAAAGAATGTCAGCGTTTCGGGAGATTTCGCTTATATTGCCTACTCAAGCAAAGGAGTAAGGGTTATAAATGTTTCAGACAGATCAAATCCCGTCGAGGTCGGTTTTTATGATACGCCTGAAAACGTAAACTTTGTTTTCGTTCAAAACAGACATGTTTTTGTCGCAGACAGCGCAGGTCTTTACGCGCTTGAATTCCACATTGACTCTATTCCTCCTTCCGCATTTGATTTGACCGGGCCTGTTGGGTTTTCAAACGACAACACTCCCCTCTTCGTGTGGAGAGCTTCTTATGATGATAATTTCAAAGATTACTCTCTCTTTGTGAATGACAGCTTTATAGCCGAAACTTCGGATACTTTTTATCAGCAGAGTTCCTCCATGGCTGACGGAGAGTACGTTTGGAGCGTGACTGCCTGGGACATTTCCGGAAACTCAACAATTTCAAACCGGACAGACACACTGACCCTCGACTCGAAACCTCCGTCGATTCCTCTTTTGGCAGGGCCTGAGAACGGTTCGGTCGGGTCTGACAATACTTTCGTGTGGAACAAAGCAGCCGATAACTTGTCCGGAATAAAAGAGTATGAACTCTGCTATGATTTCAGCTCTATGTTCTTAAATCCATTTGTAGAGGCCCTTACAGAGACTCTTTACACGGCAATTCTCTCCAACCAGATATATTACTGGCGCGTGAGGGCTGTTGACAACTGCAACAATGAAGGCGAATGGTCAGAGGTCTGGTCATTTTATTATCAGCCGACCGGCATCTCTGTCAAGAATCCGAAAATTAACAGCATAATGAAAATTGAGACAGAATTAAACAGCATTAAATACACATGCGCAACCGTTGACAATGAGTTCCGAATCTATGATTTAGCAGGAAAAGAAGTGAGTTTCATAAGCCATAAAATTCCCGGAGAGTTCAGATACTCGACGAAGAATCTTTCATCAGGAATCTATTTCTTGATATTGCGCGACAATAAAAATGAAGTGAGCAAAAAACTGGTCATGGTAAAATAAAATCTTTTCGCCGGTTTGACGGGGAACCGGCGAACTGTTTTACCATTTAACATTTACTCTCTTTTACCGTTTTGTCATTTTTCATGCGTACTATTTCACGGGCTCACCAGATTGTTCTCTTGACATCTTTGTTTTTATACTTATTATTGATAATTGATTTATATTTACAGGAGGTTTAATGTCTAAGAAAATATTGATTCGTGACCTGACTTTAAGAGACGGACAGCAGTCCCAGTTCGCAACGAGGATGAGCCAGAAGCAGGTAGACAAAGTTATTCACCTGTTCAAAGATGCCCATTTCTACGCAATGGAGGTGTGGGGAGGCGCAGTTCCCGATTCGATTATGCGCTATCTCAATGAGAATCCGTGGGACAGACTCGAGATGATAAAGTCGATTATAGGGGACTCCTCAAAGCTTACAGCTCTGTCGAGGGGAAGGAACCTCTTCGGTTACAATCCCTATCCGGATACTGTCATAGAGGGGTTCTGCAAAAATGCCGTAAAATCAGGAATAGATATAATGAGGGTCTTTGACGCACTCAATGATACTGACAATTACAAAGCAACAGTAAAATTTGTAAAAGAGGCTGGCGGAATGGTTGACGGAGCTGTCTGCTATACCACAGACCCGCACTTCTCAAATTCCGAGAGGTTCAAGTCAATCTTTTCAAAGAAGAAGCTTCCGCCGAAAATATTCACGACTGAGTATTTCATAAACAAGGCGAAGGAGCTTGAGGCATTGGGCGTTGACATGGTTTCGATAAAGGACATGGCAGGGCTCATCGATCCGGAGACATCAAGGAATCTTGTAAAGGGACTCAAGAAAGAACTGAAGATACCTGTTGACCTCCACACTCACTGCACGCCGGGTTATGGACTTGCATCTGTTCTGATGGCAATGGTCAACGGAGCCGACATTGTCGATACGGTTGTGATGAATTTTGCTGGCGGGCCGGCGGCCCCCGCATTTGAACTGATACAGATTTTTGCAGACAAACTCAAAATGGATACGGGAGTAAACCTTGACTCTGTCGTAAAGATAAATGCGGAGCTCTATGACATATGCAAGGAGCTTCAGCCCTTCAACAAGGATTACGTGCATCCGAGGAGCTTTGACATAACAAAGGACAAGCTTCCGGCCGAAGTGGAGCGGATGTTTGACAACTGCATAGAGTATGCTTTGAATGACAAAGTTGACAAACTTCTGGATGAGACGCACAGGATAGATGAATACTTCAATTTCCCGAAGCCGGACAACATAGTTAAGGTTGCCCAGATACCGGGAGGAATGTATACGAACATGAAGACACAGCTTGAGCAGGCTAAGATGGCAGACCAGATGGAAAGGGTTCTCGGAGCAGTGCCTCAGGTGCGCCTTGATTCAGGCCTTCCGCCATTGGTGACACCTACAAGCCAGATTGTGGGAGTACAGGCAGTGAACTGCGTTATTGACGAGAAGAACAAAAAACCATGGTACACGTCAAAGTCGGCTCAGTTCGTAAATTTGGTGAAGGGGTCATACGGCCACACTCCATACAAGGTCGATTCGAATTTCAGACAGAAAATTTCGGGTGTGGCGAATGAGACGCCCTATGATGTTTCAAAGTACGAGAAACAGGAGAATCCCATTCTTGAAGAATTCGGAGGAGTGAAGCTTGCCTTAAACGAGAAGGAGGAGCTTTTAATAGAACTCTTCCCGAATGTGGCGAATAATTTCCTTAAGAAGCAGAGAGAAAAGGAATACAATGAAATGCTTGCAAAGGATCCGAACTACGTTAAAAAGCTCAAGGAGAAGAACAAAGTTGATGACGGAGTTGACGACGACCTCTGGGACAACCTGTCGAATAATATCTGATTGTTTTGCAGGAATACGAATTTTATCTTTAACAGATGAGAGCATGTCAAAAAAAATATTTTTTTTGCTGTTTTTAATTATTTGCAACTTTTTTCTTTCCGCCGATTCTCTTTCGTTTTCACCGTCTCCGTCAGCGAATATTTCTTCGGAGGAATCCGCAAAGAATTCGTTGACCTTCGTCTTATCTGAAAATAAGGATTCAATCCAAGTATATTTCACAATGTATAATGGCTTTACAAAGGATTCTTCTTTGTTCTTCAATGACACCGCTCTCTGTTTTGACTTAAGCCATTTTATTTTTAAGGAGATGCCGAATGAGTCTTTAAATATCGATTTATGTTTAATCGGTTTTAAAGAGTATTATCTATGCTCTGATAGCCTTGCATACAAGATTCTTGATGATTCCGCATTCTCAACATTGCATCAGAAATTATCTGTTGCAGGAATAGTCATCTCCCGGGAAATGTTCTTTGTTCATTCAGAACCAGACTACGGAAAATATTCTTTCTCTTTGAATTTCGAAAATTCGTACATAAACAATGTAAAGTTCTACAGCGAGTATGATTATTCACCTTCTTTTTCAGACGTCATTTTCGGAGAAAACATAAACAACCTCTCCTACAGTTTAATGATAGATTCAATTTCAAATAGAGATGACTCTGCTCTTTTAATGAGCATGTTCGGCGGAAAACTATTAAGAGAAGAAGATCTATGTTCTTACTATAAGAAAGAAGGGGAATTCTATTCTCTCATGATGGACTATGACAAATATTGTCAGTTAAAGAATTATAAGAATAAATTCACTTCCTGCATTATTGTTCCCCTTGGCGTTTTTTTTGCGGGTTTCACTGTCGGATTTGTAATTTATACTTATAATTCAGAAGACCCTGTAGTAGGATTTTTTCTTCTTCCCGTTCTCTTGGTGTATGAGGGTGTGACTCTTTTGGCAAGTTTTTCGGTTCAGCATTTTTTCAACAAATCGATTGATTTCATTTTTAAATCAAAAAGACAGAGAGGAGAAGAAGATATCAGAAAAATCAGAGAACAAATAATTGAAGCATCTTCAATCAGTGAAGAGAAAGAGAGATTGCCGATTTACAGAATGATTAGGACTTTAATGAACACCGAAATAATGGAAAAAAATTGATTAAAAAAGTAATTTCATTTTTTCTAATTCTATCCATTTTTACCTCTGTGGAATCCCTTTGTCTTTACAATTCAAATGAAATAGAAACTGATGCTTTGCGGAAAGCAAATTCCGACAGTGATGTTTTTTTGTTAACATCTTTATATGTTGCCAGCTTTATTCTTCTGGTTTTTCCTTCCTTTTATATTGCGGAACGCCTGCATGCGGCAAATGAATATGGTGTGTATGCTATAGTTGCAGGTTCGTTTATCACTCTTACATCGCCGTGGCTTCTATTTAGAACTCCGTCCAAGCACGAGTCATCTTTAATCCTCTCAGATAAAGATAGAATAACCTATGAGAAACACTATAAATCCTTCGTTTATTTCAACAGAATTGTGTCTCTTTTAATTCCCGTGTCAGTAATCATAGCGTATGGATTGATAGTTATGTAATTCGCTTTCATATCATTTAAACTGTTCTTTTAACATTTTTCAAACAATACATTCAAGCTTCCATAACTTCCATTTATTCCCGCGGGGTTCTTCAGATACCACATGAATTGGAGAACACCTCATTCTTGACAGCGCAAGGCGATTAATATAAAATAATAAAAAAACAAAGGAGATACCATGTGCAATAAATCAAAATCATCAATCTTTTGGGGAACACTGCTTCTGGTGATAGGCGGACTCATTCTTGTTTCAACATACTTCCACAT
>JAQVDU010000123.1 GCA_028698175.1 bacterium
AGATGTTCTCTGTCTTTTCTCCTATCAGTAATACTCTGTCTCCTAACTTGAAAATATCAAAATTGCCATATTCAATCCCATTTCCTATCTCATTCCGCCCTATCTCCTTTCCCTTCTTATCCAGTCTCTTTATTTCTGCTTTCTCTTTTACATAAGCAAAATACACATTCTTGTCATCTTCGCATAAGTTACTGCCCCTTATCATTCCTCTGACATCTTCTTTAAAAACAACATCGCCTTTATCCGTTATCACTCCTATCCCTTTCTTTAAAAACCCTTCTCCACCGTTGCTTGCTGTAATTAAATATCCGTTATCCTTTATTATCTCCACCTCTAAATACGGTTTTCGGCTGTAATAAAGATTGAAATCCATATATTGAATCTCCTCAGGTATATCTCCCTGTAATCCTCTCTCAATTACCTCTAAATCGTATGTATCCCAGCCAGCTTCCGCACCATCCACCTCATACAGTTTCTTCCCTGCCTCGTTATACACCTCTATTTTGTCTACGCTGCGAAGACCAGTTCTGTGGTCGTAATTGCCATACTTCTTCATATCGCTAATGTACCAATTTTCTTGTATTTCTTCTCTCTTTATTAAATTCTCCCATCTTATTGCAATCTTTGTTAAGTTCTGTGACAGGTATAAAGTGGGATTTGTATATATGCTGTCTTTATTTATTATTCTTGTCATCCTGTCACTCTTGGGATTACTATCCTGTGTAAATGCTATTTCCTTATATTCCTTAAACCCTATCTTCAGTTCCAGTTCCTTTATTGTCTTCTCCCCTTTCATGAATTTAACAAGGTAATGGCTGTCTCCAAGTGTATCAACTGCTATATACTTCTCAGGTTTCAATAGCGCCTCTATCTCTGCCTCTGTCATCTTCTTCGGATCCATTCCTGATGCTCCAATCAATAGCATTGATACTACTGCCGCCATTATTATGATTATTCCGTTCTTGCTCTTCTTCATTATTCCTCCTCAGACTGCGAAGTGTTGAACTGCTATGATGTTAATGAATCATTACACTCACCCTCTTCACATTTCCTCCTCATCTGTAAATATGTATCTGCCTTTGTGATTTATAAATCCTATATTCTCTCCGTAAACTTCATTGATTTGCTTTATCGCCTCATCCGGTTTGTCGTCTGAAATCACCTTGCCGGCCCTAAGGGAGATTATCCTCTCGGAAAGACCGAATGCAAGCTGGAGGTCATGGGTTACGAGAAGGATTATCCTCTCGCTTCTCAGCTTTTTAAGCATTAGAGCGAATTTTCTCCTGAAGGAGACGTCTATGGTGCTTACAGGTTCGTCCATAAGTATTATCTTTCCGCCCTGCACAAGACCTTTGGCTATATGTATCCTCTGCATTTCGCCGGCGCTTAAAGATGATGTCATTCTCTTCCTCAAATGTAAAATATTCATTTCAGCCATTATCTTCTCTATTTCAGCTTCTCTCTCCTTTCCCACCCGCGAAAATATGTCCATGTCAAGGTAAGCTCCGTACTTTATGAAATCAATCACGGGAAAATCTACCGGCAGGAAGACATTCTGCGGAAGATAGCTCCTCACCCTTGAAAGCTCCCTGTAGCTTATCTTTGAAATATCCCTGCCGTCAAGTTCAATGCTCCCAAGCTCAGGCCTGAGAATGGATGCGCACAATTTCAAGAGAGTCGATTTGCCCGCTCCGTTAAGCCCTATTATCGAGTATACTCCGTTCTGCGATATTTCAATGTTTACGTTTTCGAGGATTCTTTCCCCATTCGGGTATGAAAATGACAGGTCATTAATCCGAAGCATTGCTATTCCTCTTCATTACAAAATATAGGAAGGGAATTCCGACAATGGAAGTCACCACTCCTACCGGAAGCTCAAAATCCATAAGGTTCTTCGCCACAAAATCTGAAATCAAAAGGGCAAATGAGCCGTACAAAAGAGAATCAAGCAAAAGACGCATATGTTTTCTGCTGCCTGATATCCTCGCCATGTTCGGTATCAAGACTCCGACAAAGCCGATTATTCCGGAAAATGAAACCAATACCGATACTATCAGAACGCTGACCAGCATCATGACAAAGAATGTCTTTCCGGCGTCTATTCCGCTTGAGTATGCATTCTCATCTCCGAAAGACATCAAGTCCAGTTCGCGCGATTTGAATAGCGAGAATGCAAATGCAGAGAGGAGAAGCAGAATTGAAAAAAAGTATACAGATGAATGGTTTTTTATCATTATAAAGTTGAGCGAGCCCATAAGCATGTAAAAGAGATTCTTCGCGTCATTCTTCATCATTATTGAGAGTATCACCACCAGCGAAGAAAAGAGGATGTTGAGTATCAGCCCTGACATTATAAGAGTGAACCTTCTGTCTCCCTTTATCGTCCTTGCAAGAATAAGAGACGAAAAGAATGCGGCGCAGGCGAAGATAAATGAAAATAAAACCGAAATTATAATTGAGCCGCCGAATATAAGCTTTGAAAGCATCGCTCCGAAGAGTGCACCGCCGGATATTCCCAGCATGTACGGGTCAGCCAATGGGTTTCTGAAGAGCGTCTGCATAACCGCTCCGGAAAGCGAGAGTCCCGCCCCTGTCAAAAGGGCGAGAATAAGACGGGGAAGCCTTATATAAAGGATCATATTTCTTACGTCAGGAGAGGATAAGTCCGCATTGAATCCCAGATAAAAGAATATCAGAAAGAGAAAAGAGACAGAGAAGAGTATTTTATAGAGGATTTTTCTCACGTATACCCTCCAGTATTCTGAGAGCCTCGAAAATTCTCGGACCCGGGCGGGAGAGTGCGTCAATCTCCTCCTCTGACAGGTATACCACCCTCTTTTTCTTTACCGCTGTGACGTTCTGCCACCCGAGACGCCCTTCAACCTTTGACTCGGAATGAAGAACAAATATTATTGAGGGATTGAATTTTATGACGTCTTCCTGCGAAAACGCTGAGTATGAACTGTAATTCGAGTCAGAAAAGACATAGTACCCCATTTTTTCCAGTATGCTTCCGACATAGCTTTTCTTGTTCGCCGATACGAAGGGTTTGGAGCTCATTTCGACAAAAGCCCTCTCGCTCTTTGCTGAGAGGGAAAATGAGAGTTTGTTTTTAAGAGAGTCAATCCTTTCATAATGGCTTTCTTTTCCGATAAGCGAATCAAGTTTAAAAAGAGCCGGTATCACTTCATCCGCATTCTCCATCTTCAAGTCAGCGTATTTTATCTTGTGCTCCATTAAGAACTCCTCTTCTTTGGAGGTAAGGTTGGAGCTGAATATCACGAGGTCGGGATCCATCAGATAGACCTTCTCATAGTCCATTTCGATAAATGTGCCGGCGACATCTATCTTTTCTGCTTCTTTCGGATAGTCGCAGTAAACGGTTCTGCCGACAAGAAGAGAGTCCTCTCCCAAAAAAAATATCGATTCTGTTATGTTGGGAGCCATAGAAATGATTCCTCCGGCATTCACGCCCGCATAAATGAGAAGTATGATCAGAAACCTATATTTTTTCAATGTAATGTTTTATCTCCTTTGAAAAGTAGCCCCTTGAAGAGTAGAGGGCTTCGAGTGTTATCTTCATGTCATACCTGCCCTTCTCGGTTATGAGATTTCCATTCTCATCCTTCAGATCCCAGAGTATATAGTTGAGTCCTATGTACCTTTTGAGATTTTGGGTGAGCTTCCGTATCTTCTTTCCCTTTCTTGATATTTCTATCGTCACTTTGCACTGCTCGGTTGTGTAAAGCGATATCGTGAGTCCCTCTGTTGTGTCGACTATCACTGAAGGAGTGAATTCCTTGAGATACCCGTCGACGCCGACCCAGTAGTACTGGAAGCCTGTTCTCTCCGCTATGAAAACCTGGCCGAATTTTCTGTATATTGTGATGCCCTCCGGTTTAAAGAATTGATTCTTTCCGCTTCCTTCGGACCCGAAGGATGTTATGTATTTCAAATCATTGTCAAACTTGTGAACACAGCTGTTGACAGTATCAGTGACCCACACGTTGCCGTTGTAATCATAATCAATAAAATTGAAGTCAACCTGCCTGAATAAAGTCAGGTCCTGCGGAAATACTTCAGCCAGCATTTGTCCGTGAGGGCCAAGCTTGTAAAGATGGTCTCTGTTGCTGGAAACTATAACCGAAAGCGGCTCTTTTACAGTCAGATTTTTTTTCCCGTAGTCAATGACGCAGAGAGAATGGGGGGATTTGATTTTATCAAAAATCATCTTTGTTTTAAACAGAGAATCCAAAACCATAATCCTGTCATTCTTGTAGTCGCACACATACACATCCTCTTCAGCAGAAAAATCAAGCCCCTTGGGCATATTAAAAGAAAGAGAGTCCTCGCCCAGTTTTCCGAATTCGCGGACGAACTCGAGGGAATCGTCATCATTGTACTTGAACTTGATGATTCTGAAATTTTTAGTGTCTGAAAGGTAAACAACTCCCGATGGCGTGACTGCAATGTCAAACGGAGAAAAGAATCTGTCCGCGAGCTTCGCCCTTCCCTGCGAACCGTAGGTTTTAATTTTTGTAAGTCCGACGTTATAGACAATCTGGCTGTT
>JAQVDU010000124.1 GCA_028698175.1 bacterium
GATAAAAGCATTAAACGTCTATCCTGAGAAATAACGGAGGAACTATGGCACATTCATATACGCCGGGTCTTAAAGTCACCGAAAAAGCAATAGTGAGAAAGGAACGTCGTCTTCCCCTCAAGGGAACGGTACTCGCCAAACAAGGACAGATTGTAAGCGCTGACGACATTGTTGCTACAACATCTCTGCCGGGAGACGTCGAAAGGCTTAACCTTGCAGGAAAGCTGGGAGTCCCAGCTAAAGAGGCTCTTTCATTCCTCAAAGTGAAACCGGGGGACGAAATAAAGAAAGAACAGGTGATTGCCGAATCAAAGGGTTTCTTCGGATTATTCAAATCAAGCATACCAGCTCCGATAGACGGTCTTGTTGAGGCGTACTCAGAGATAACAGGAATGCTCACATTGAGGAAACCGCCTAAGAAAGTAGAGATTGACGCATACGTCAACGGAAAGGTGATTGAAGTGATAGAGAATGAGGGAATAGTCCTTGAGACTCCCGCGACTTTCATTCAAGGGATATTCGGCATAGGCGGAGAGGTCAAAGGGGTTCTGAAGCTTGTCGCTTCATCCCCTGATTATGTTTTGAAAACCGCTGACATAACGGATGAGCTGAGAGGAAAAATAATTATAGGGGGGTCGC
Organism: bacterium; assembly: GCA_028698175.1. Classification (GTDB taxonomy): domain Bacteria; phylum Hydrothermota; class 32-111; order 32-111; family 32-111; genus UBA2202. The sequence goes on from JAQVDU010000124.1 coordinate 640, forward strand.
TGGTTACCAATGAAATACTGAGGGCATGCGTAGCAAAGGGAGTTTTGGGAATTGTGGTCGGCGGCATCAATGACAAGGAGCTGAAAGAATTCCTGGGAGAGGAGATAGGAGTGGCGATAACAGGCCAGGAAGAGAAGGGAATAACAGTTGTAGTCACAGAGGGCTTCGGCCAGATGACAATGGCAAAGAAGACGTATGACATACTCAAGAAGAACGACGGAAAGAATGCTTCAATAAACGGAGCCACGCAGATAAGGGCAGGAGTTCTCAGGCCAGAAGTTATAGTCACTTATGACATAAACACAGTTTTCAACGAATCAAAGCACACAGAGCTCGGCATGGATATAGGTTCTGTCGTGAGAATTATACGTCAGCCTTTCTTCGGCGCGATTGGCAAAGTCGTGGGACTGCCGCATCAGCTTCAAAAAATAGAAACGGAAGCTCACGTGAGAGTTTTGGAGTTTGAGTTTGAAGATGGAAAGAGAATAGTGCTTCCGAGAACAAACGTAGAATTAATTGAAGAATAAATAAAGGAAGGGTTATGAAAACAAAAATTTTCCTTTTTCTTTTCATCCTGCCGCTTCTTGCATTTGCGCAGGATAATCAGACGACAGCTGATTCAACCCATCTCTTCGACTTTTCATCTGTAAAAGATTTTAAAGTCACAGACGTGGGCTCTGATGACGGAACCGCTCTTTTTGTGAAGTGGAATGCCGCAGAAGGAAGAGATGCTGCGAATCTCCTGAGGCTTTACAGAGAGACCATGGATGACTCTGCCAGAGTTATTCTTGCTGACAGCCAGACGTTATCGGGCGAGTTTCTGGACGAGAATCTTGACAGAGCTATTTCATACAGGTATGTTTTGGTTGCTCTTGATTCTCTCGGAAACGAAACTGTCGGACGAATGGAGACCGAATACGTTTCGCCAAAGGTGAATTTTTTCAAAAAAGACAAGCTTCTGCTTTTGATAATGATTTTTATATATGCAGGCATAATAATCGTTCTCGTCGAGACCGTAAAAAAAGGAAAGGTCTTGTTCGTGAGGAAGATATCCGGGCTCGATACGCTTGACGAAGCCGTCGGAAGAGCCACAGAGATTGGACGTCCGGTTCTCTACGTGCCGGGATCTTCTACTATGTCTGACATAGCGACCATAGCATCTCTCAACATTCTCGGCCCTGTTGCAAAGAAGATAGCTGAGTATGACACCCGGCTTATAGTTCCAAATCGGGACCCGATAGTGATGACTGTCGCGAAAGAGGTGGTTAAAGAATCATACTCAGAAGCGGGGCGTCCGGATGCGTACAATGACAATGACGTATTTTTCCTCACTGATTCGCAGTTCGGATACGCCGCGGCTATAAGCGGAATAATGACGAGAGAGAAACCCGCGACAAACCTTCTTCTGGGAATGTTCTGGGCTGAATCCCTAATCATGGCGGAGGCCGGAAACACTACGGGAGCTATTCAGATAGCGGGCACGGATGCAGTGACACAGCTTCCTTTCTTCATAACTTCATGCGATTATACGATAATCGGAGAAGAACTGTACGCAGCCAGCGCCTATCTTTCAAGAGAGCCGCTTTTGATGGGCACTTTGAAGGCGCAGGATTATTTCAAAGGTCTAATAATTGTGCTGATAGTTCTTTACTTTATTTTCCTTATAATCTCTTCAATTGCCGGAGGAGACGTGGCTATTCTAAATAAAATACTTGAAATGATAAGATTCATCTTCAACTCATAGGAGCAGATATGTTCACAAGAAGAACTTTACCGCTTCTCATCGCAGGATTCTTCGGGATAACAACTATAATACAGTTTTTTGTCCCTCATCCGGTTTCAAAATCCTATTACAATCTTGTCCTTGACTGGATGATAATAGTAACTGCCTTCACCTATTTGATGGCTGTTCAGTCGACAGTAGAGCTTCATACGACAAAAATAAAAAGAAAAGTCGAGGGCTGGCAGTATTCTCTTATAGTTCTTATATCTTTGGGATTAACTGCATTCATTGGTGTTTTCGGAGGAGCTTTTGTCCCTTCAACATTTTTGATGAAACTCATTCCGGCTTTCAAGCCGACCTCTACATCACCCCTGATGTACACTTACCTGTACATGCAGGTTCCCATGCAGTCCACCATATTCTCTCTTCTCGCATTCTATATGGCATCTGCCGCTTTCCGTTCATTCAGAGCCCGTTCCTTCGACGCCACAATGCTTCTTGTCACAGCAGCGATAGTCACTCTTGGAAGGGTGCCGTTGGGAGAATTTATATACAAGGGGTTTCCTGAGGTGGTGGAGTGGATACTCAAGTATCCCAACATGGCCGCCCAGAGGGGAATTCTTATAGGAGTTCAGCTCGGAATAATAGCGACCTCTCTTAAAATAATTCTCGGAATAGAAAGAAAGTATCTGGGAGGAGGAAAATGAAATTCGTAAATTTTATAAACCAGCTTGATAAGAGATGGATCTATCTTGTAGTTGCTCTTGTAGTTATAATACCATTTGTATTTCCGATAGGATGCCCTATGAGGATAACTCCTCCGGTCCAGTCCATGTACGATTACATAGATGATTCAATTCCGGAAAACGGAGTTCTGCTTATCGGAGTCGACTATGATCCATCAACAATGGCGGAGCTTCATCCCATGGCAAAGGCGATGACAGCCCACGCATTTTACAATAATGTGAGAGTCATCTTCGTGACCATGTATCCTCAGGGATCTGGAATGGCTCAGGATATAATTGAAAAGACCCTCACGTACTGGAATTCTGCAAATCCGGATAATCAGAGGGAGCTCGGGAGAGACGTAACTCTTCTTGCATACGTTCCGGGAGTTTCCGCCGTAATGCTGAAGATGGGTGAGGACATTCCGGAAACATTCAATGAGGATGCTTACGGAAACAAAATTGAAGACCTTCCCGTCATGGCAGGTGTAAACACATATGACGACATCGACTATATGGTGGAGCTCGCTGGAAGCGCAGTGGTTCTCTCATGGCTGATGTATGCAAACGGAAGGTATGGCCTGACAATGGGAATAGGAACGACTGCAGTCTCTGCGGCGGAGTACTATTCATATCTGCAGTCCGGGCAGGCGAACGGACTTCTCGGAGGCCTCAAGGGAGCCGCCGAGTATGAAAAGCTTATAGCTGAGCATCACGGATTTGAAGGCAGAAGAGACGCCTCTGTGGGAATGGATGCGCAGTCTGCCGCTCACGTGGCGATACTTCTTCTGATAATTCTCGGCAACATTGCATACTTTATAAAGAAAAAGAAGGAGGGCAGGTAAAATGGCAATATCAACTAATTTCTGGATCTGGATTGCGGCTCTTCTGACTCTTGCCATATATTCCTTTCTGTACAAGGACAATCCGTTTTACAAGTTTGCAGAATACCTTCTCGTCGGAATCTCAATAGGCTACGGTATATCGGTTTACTGGCACAACACTATAATCACTAAGGTCTATAACCCGCTTGTGCATGACAAGGATTTTCTGGTGATAATACCGCTTCTTCTCGGACTGTTGATGTTTTCGAGATTCTTTAAAAATTACTCCCATCTCTCGAGAATGCCGATTGCATTTATAGTCGGGGCTGGTACCGGATTGTCGATTCCTTCCTCATTTGAATTTCTCTTCAAACAGGTTCAGGGCACTATGCCTTCAGCTTTGACTTTCGGAAATCTGATAATAATCGTGGGAGTTATAACCACTCTCATCTATTTCTTCTTTTCAATGGAGCATAAGGGAGTTATCGGAAAAGTTTCCCGCGTGGGAATAACATTCATAATGATAGCATTCGGAGCGGCGTTCGGAGACCGAGATCTGACAGGCCGAATAAGACCTTCGGGTTGCATTCGGAATCCCCGATGCCGTCGTGCCAAGAAA
>JAQVDU010000125.1 GCA_028698175.1 bacterium
CACAAGGCAGGTCATCATGTGGGCCGACTGTAGTTGTTGGATTGCTGTTTTCAGCATTCCAACTCTAACCCATCATGATATGCTGCCGGTGATGATGTCCGAATGAACGCCAGACTCCCTGCCGCCATATATGTATTGTTTTTGTTTTTGATGTCTGAAAAACGCAGCTTTTTGGAACCACCGTCCCTAATTTTTTGTATTATATTTATTTCCGCGATGAAAGTTTCTTGTATATGTCTTTCCTGTGGCGGATAATCAGAATCAGGATTTCCTTCTCTTCTTCAAATACCTTATAAACAATTCTGTAGTCGCCGAAACGCACTTTTAACAGCCCCTTCATAGAATACCTCAATGGCTTCCCGTATAACAGCGGATTCTCTGCGAGTCTCTCTTCGATAATCGCGATTATTTTGGTAATTGTCTGTTTGGGTATTGATTTAATGTCCGACCTTATTTCAGGATGATACAGTACAGTGTATCTCATCTACTTGAGTATGTCTTCTTTTTTTAGAGCATTCTTCCTATTGTATTTTGAAAGTCTCTTCTCCGCAACCATCATCAGGTTCATATCCTCAGCATTTTCAAGCGCCGATTCTATCAACTGCCTCACCTTTTCTGAGAGGGAGACATTCTCAAGCTCCGCAAGATGCTCTATAAGTTCGTACTTTTCCTTTGAGAACTGGACATTGATTCTTTGTGTCTCTGTTTTCATTTGCATCACCTCCGAAATCAGTGTAACATATCTGTAACACAAAGTCAATATTGCATGAGCATCTTTGCTTCATTTTACCACCCCACTAGCCACCAGCTTACTATTTTCGCATTACCCAGCTCTCTCCGATTCCGAATTTTGACTTCAATTCAACAGAGATTCCTGATCCCAGATACACTCTGTTCTCGTAAATAATCCAGAAGATATTATAGTGCGTAGGTGTCTTGGCGAAATCAACTCTCAACGTGACCGGAGATTCAGAAAAAATCCACTCTTTCAACTCCGCCTCATAACCGAGGCCGTAGTTCCACGCTGTTCCATTTATGGAGTCCGACGCGTAACTCAAATCGTGATCGAATGCGACGTCTGTTTTCCCCAGCCTGAAATACAACTGGTTGAGAATTTTCACCTCCGCTCCTATTGTTGAGTAGTTATTCACGAATCCGTCCAAATCATACTGAAACGCCCTGAGGTCTCTCTCATAAAGGAGTGTGAATTCGTCAAACAGCGGTATTGATCCATCCTTATCCGATACTTTGTAGGCAATTCCTCCCTTATACTGCACTCCGGCATTGGATTCACTTCTCAGGTTATTTCCTGCAAGACCCAAAAAGATACCGTTCTTTATCGGACCTGTCGCAAACTCACGCGCGAAGCTCAGACCTGCATCCCCGTTCCATTCTCCGAAATGCGTAGTATCCACTCCTTGTCCAAAGTAGTCTTCATCCTCATACAGGTAATCATGGTATATCAAATTTCCGCCGAGAGACAACCCTCCCCAGAGCTTAACCGCCATGTTTATCACAGCCCCCTGAGTTGTGTCCCAGTTCGTTACTTTATATCCGGTAGCGGAAAATGACAGCATTTTGAAATACGATTTTATAGTCAGCATGTAAATGTTCAGAGGTCCAGTGAAGAAGCTGTATTGTGTTGACATATAGCTTATACCCGTTGAGGGATTTAGAGCGGACAGCGCAGGATTCTCAATTGACGAAAAAGGACCTGTCTCTATTGAAACCACATTCGGAGCAAGCGCCATAGCCGCAGGACTGTGTACATAAATCAGATAATTCTCAAAGTCGGCGTTTAATCCTGAAAATGATGCAATTAAGAGAATCACGCTCAGAAAAATTCCTTTCTTTTCCATTCTTCCTCCTATTACTCTGATTAAATTTAATCTCATTTTTATTTTCAGTTTTGTTTTTCCTGTTTATTTTATGCCGAACCCGGTGCTGAGTTCAATCGAAAGACCATAACCCCAAAATCCGTCTTCGTAAAGCCACCAAGCACTCAAATAATGACGGGGCATTGCACTGACATTGATACTAAAATTTAGCGGATTCTCTTTAAATAATCCGTTGTTGTATTCCGTTTTAAAACCCACTCCGTAATTCATGCACCACCCCGATAGCGCCAGAGTGTCCTCTTCATCTATATATTCATCATGGTACTCTCCCCTCGTTGCTCCGCCACGAAAGAAGAATCCGTCAAATGCGCTTATTTCACAGCCAAGAGTGAGATAATTCATTGAATATAAATCATGGTCAAACCAGACAAAATATCTTTGTGCATCTTCAAGAAAGAAAGTCATTTTATCAATTAACGGAATAGTATTCTTCTCATCTTCAATCCTGTAAGCCACTCCTCCCTTGTAGGAATTATCGTCATTTACGCCTATTCTGACATTATCGGCTGATAGTCCCAACATCAAAGCGCTATTGAATTTTTCCCCTATAAATTTTTTAGTATAATGCGCTCCCAAATCGCCGTTCATGAAGCTTTCTTCATCATTTTCAGGAAGTGGGGAGACGCTTTTATAATACTCATAGAAATAGTTTATATTGGCGCCTATCAAAAGATTTTCTGAAACCCGCATGGATAAATTCCCCATTACAGTTCGATATGTTATCATTTCAAGCTCTTTGTAGTTATAAGCGGTAACAGAGAATGAAAATTTGCTCCAATGCGAACCGATTGATAGCATATGAATGTCAAAGTATTCCATTGGTATCCATCGGCTGTTCTGATAATACAATGAAGTTGCCTGACTCATCCCGGTCAATGCCGGATTCTCGATACCGGAGAGAGCCCCTGTGTTGAAAGAGACAATGCTTGGCGCCAACGCCATTACAGCAGGACTGTGAATATTTGTAAGAATTTCAGCAAAATCAGCCGTGAGTCGAATGCATATTAAGAACAGAAAAAGCAAAACCGCTATCATCCCTCTTTTTCCCATTGCTCCTCCTAATTTACGTTATTCTACCCCTCTTATATTATTTTGTCAACACATCTCGGAACGGATACACTCTGTATTTTACCCAGTACCCAGTACCTAGTACCTCGTACCTCGTACCTAGTACCCAGTACCTAGCACCTCGTACCTAGCACCTCGTACCTAGCACCTTCCTGTTCGTTCCAGCCCACAAGCGTACTTCTCACACCCTCTTCTCAAGCATTTTATACACTTCGCTCTTTTCCCTCTTACCCACGATAAGCACTGTGATGCTTTTGTCTTTGTTGATTTTGTAAGCGAGACGGTAACCCCATTTTTTCAATTTGATTTTAAAAACATTTGCAAACCCCCTCAATCTGTCCTTTTCAACAGCCGGCTCATTAAGACGCTCTTGAAGTTTCTTTTTAAACTGGAGCTTCACTGCATTGTCAAGCTCATTCCACTCCTTCAATGCCTTTTCATCAAATTTAAGCTTAAATCTCATCTAAGTCAACTTCTATTTCCCTGTTCTTCTCTTTTATCCTCGACTTGACCTCGCCCACAAACATCAGCTCATCATACGCCTCCAACAGTTTCTCATATTCGCTTGGAGGCACTATGTATGCGACCGGATTATTGTGATTCAGAACAGCCACCGCATTGTTTCCGGATTTGTTTATCACAGAGGAAGGATTTTTCTTCAAATCACTGACAGACACAGCATACTTTGCATGAATCTCTTTCATTTCGTCTCCTTATTTGTCTCTTTATTTATCTCTTAATATAGCACCTTTAAATGATATTGTCAAGATGACTTTCGGTTTTCTTTTCCTTCGGATCACGTCTAATGACTCTTGTTTCCCGTAACCCATAACTTAATCAGTCATTCTGAACGCCTCTATTCACTGTTCTCGTGTGAAGAATCTATCATCTTTTATGTATTTCTACCAGCGTACTAGCTCACCAACTTACTAGCGTACTGTATTGTCTTTCAACTCGTAACTCGCAACTGTCTTTTACCAGCTCACCAGCTTACTAGCGTACCAGCTTACTATTTTACCAACCACCGTCCCTAAAATATTTTCTACAACAGTTGATTAATTATCTTAACTTTACAATAATCTTCTAAAACTTTTGGGCAACCCGTTGGGAGCGACAGCGACCTAAAGTCAAGCAATGGTTTTGGAAGATTCAAACAAATAAACTTTTACTGATACACGTAAGCACAAGCGAATGAAGACGTCAGGTGAAGCGGCCCGACGGAGCAGTTAAGCCCGTTGCGTTCTCTTTCTCTGCGCAGTCAAAGACGCGGATACCTGATGTGCGAATGAGCGCTTGGCTTACATGCCGCCACACGTACTTTATTTGACCAGTGACTAGCGATTTTGGATGATTGATGGTTCTAATAAGTGTGTGAGCCGACGCTTGGCTCACCTGCCGCCCAGATATGTATTTTTCTTCAACCGGCGGTGTCTAAAAATGGTGCTTTTTGGAACCACCGTCCCTAAAATATTTTCCCGGTTTACTTTGTTTTCTTTACGATTTTCATTGCATTTTTAAACGAACCGAAATGTCTCAAAAC
>JAQVDU010000126.1 GCA_028698175.1 bacterium
CTCAAAGTTATAGTATTCGGTCTCCATCTCAGGACCGTCAACCACTGTGAATCCCATTCCGGTAAGTATATCTTCCACTTCGCGCCTTACGATGGTTATCGGATGCAAACTTCCGCCGTCGGAGCCGAAGACAGGCATCGACCAGTCCACACGGTCCTCCGAGAGTTTCCTCTCTATGGATTCCTTGCGCACGAAATCCTTCTTTTCTAACAACATCCGCGCTATTTCATTCTTGGTGGAATTAATGATGCGGCCCATCTCTTTCTTTTCGTCAGGGTCTGTTATGGAGCCGATGTTTTTAAGCATCGAATGGATTTCGCTCTTTTTCCCGAGAAATTTGACCTCAAGGTCGCGCACCGCCTCCGGTGTCGCCGAAAGTTCTATCTCCCTCAGAAAAGAATTGTAAAAATCCTGAAGAGCTTTTTTCATAAGATATATATTTTATATAAAAGAGAAAAAAATGCAAGGAAAAAAATGGGGGGCAATGCCCCCCATTAAATCAGAGGATATCCTTGTCAGTCGCCGTTTACAACAATGCAGGTCACTGTTCTTTGAATTCCGTCGATTTTCTGAATCCTGTTGACAATTTCATCGGCAAGGTGTTTCGTGCTGTCAGCGTTCACGAGAGCAATAAGATCGTGGAGCCCAGTGACAACGTGAGCATGCTCGATCTCTTTCAGCTTTTTGACTTCGGTCAGCACCGTCAGTGCTTTTCCCGCCTCTGTGTTGATGAGAAGATACGCCAGCAGTTTCATGAGAACCTCCTTTAGAAATATAGTGTTACCTTTGTTCCTTTTGTTTCTTTGTTTCTGACTTCTATTCTTCCGCCCATTGTGTCGAGAATCTCCTTCACAATAGAGAGTCCGAGACCGGTGCCTGTCTTTGAATGAACCGCTTCATCCTCTCTTTTGAAGGATTCGAACATGTGGGGAAGCATTTCTGTCGGAATGCCTTGCCCTTCATCCTCTATGGAGATTATATGGCGCCATCTCGACTCTTCAAGCTTCGTGCCTTCGTATATGACCTCCACTGTCCCGCTTTGAGGGGAGAACTTTATCGCATTGTCTATTATCTGATAAAAAATATGTTTGACTGCGTTTACGTCGCCCTTGATGTGAATTTCATTTTCAAAATTCGTCACCTTGAAGAATATGTCCTTCTTGAGTATCTTCATTGTGAACGTGTTGCCGATGTCTATCATAATGGCATTTAATCTTATATCTTCTGCCTTCAGCCCGAGAAGGTCGGAAGATTCCTTGTAATCCAGGATATTTGTGAGTATGCTGGCGAATCTGTCCGTTTCGCTCTTGAGAATTGTCAAAAACTCTTTCTGAGTGGGTGAGAGTTCTGAGGATGAAAAATCGGAAAGAAGTATCTGAACCGACCCCATTATCGCAGTCATCGGCGTTCTCAGCTCATGCGCTATGTTGGTCACCAACTTCTGCTTCTCCGTGTTGATATCCTCGGTGTTTATAAAGTAGAAGAGAACATTGTGTATCATTCTTTCCGGGTTCAGATATTTTATCTGAAAATTATAGATATTCTCGTACTTTCCGTTGACTTTAACGTTTTTTATTGTCCGTTCTCCCGATTTGGTTACAATCTCCTCAAAGAGCGCCTTGACGTTTACTTCATTGGCATTTTTATCAGTCACCTTCAGAATGTCGAATATGTTTTTTCCCACTGCATCGTCAAGGTTAAGAATCTCTCTGGCTTTGTTGGAGCATTCCTCTATTTTGCCGAGGGTGTTGGTCATAAGAAAAGGAAACGGAAGATTCTCCACAAGATGTTTGTTGACAGCATACATTTTTTTATCAACGGCCGACAGTTTAAGCTTTGACAGAAAATCGGAAATGTTGAGAGTCAGCTGTTTCATCACCTGCAGGTCTGCTTCGGTAAAGAGAGTGTTTTTATCTCTGTTGAAAGCTATCAAACCTCCTATGGGCCTGTTCGCAAGAAGCAGGGGAGTGCCTATCATTGTTATCGGCATGAGTATGTTTGACGAGGTTGAGTCCGGTTTGAAATACTCAAGGTCTATTGATTTTGCGACAATAACGTCCTTTGAATTTTTAAAAATGTGTCCCTCAACAGACTCGTCTTCAAGAAGAGTCTGAAAAACAAGCTGTGAATCGTTCTTGCCGTAGGCGGCAACGTAAATCAGCTTTCCCCCTTCATTCATAAAGACTGCCGAAGTGTTGGAATGTATCAGGTGGTTTAGTCCTGAAAGCAGGAAATTCAAATCATATATGCTTTTTAAAGGGTAATTTGCGAGTTTTGAAAGAAGATTCTTTTCGTCCTGTCTGCCTTGAATATCCTGATCAAAGATCATTTTGTTTCGACGGCAAGAGCTTTATTGATTCTCGAAACCAGATCTTTCAGGTTGAACGGCTTGACTACATAGTCATTGATGCCGATATTGAATCCTTTATTTTTATCCTCAACGTTTGATTTGGCGGTAAGGAATATGATGGGTATGCTCTTCGTAGAATCATTCTTTCTTAGATTCGCGGCAAGCTCAAAACCGTCCATTACGGGCATCATGATGTCCGTGAGAACAAGGTCAATGTGCTCCTTGCTTATGATGTCGATTGCCTCCTGACCGTTGTGCGCCTTTATGATTTCGAATCCGCTCTGTTTGAGGGTGAAAGCCATGATGTCAACAAGAAAAATGTCGTCATCGACTATCAGCAATGTCTTTTTTCTTTCTTCCATCTATACTCCAATTTTAAGATTATAGATTATCCGAAAAACCGTTTGTCGAAAATCAACACTGATATTATATATTGCTGGAAGAAAAAAATCAATATTAAAATTAAGAATGTCAAATCCTATTAACCGGCCTCAAAGAATCAGAAAAGATGACTATTTACATTTTTTTAATTTTTTGTATAATACAATTTCATGTCGAAGTGGCGGAATTTGGTAGACGCGTTAGATTCAGGTTCTAATGGGGGTTTCTCTGTGGGGGTTCAAATCCCCCCTTCGACATTTAAATGAATATGGATGACAAAAAAAATATAGAATATCTGGAATCCTGCATCACCGGCTTTAAAAGGTACCTTCCCAAAAGGATAGTTGAAAAAATACTCACAAACCCCTATAACGTCCGCGTAGAGAGCGAACGAAGGTTTGTCACGATTCTCTTCGGAGATATTTCCGGATTCACAGCCTTGTCCGAGCGGCTTGATCCGGAAGACGTTATAAAAGTCATAAACAAATATTTCTCGAAAATGTGCAGGATAGTTGACAAATACGGCGGAGACATAGACAAGTTCATCGGAGATGCGGTGCTTGTCGTATTCGGTGCGCCGGTAGCCCATGAGGATGACCCTGAACGCGCAATCAGAGCGGCTCTTGAGATGCAGAAAGCGATGTCCACTATAGAGCCTGTTTACGCAAAGGGAGAGTACGTCAAAGTTACTATGCACATAGGGATAAATACCGGCGAAGTTGTGGCTCTCAACATGGGCGTAGACGACAGAATGGAATATACTGTTATGGGGGACAATGTCAATCTGACCTCCCGTCTCGAAGGAGTAGCGCAGTCAGGAGAGATTGTCATTCCGGACAGGACTTACAAATATGTGAAGGATATCTTTGATTTTGACGTTCTCGAACCTGTCATGGTGAAGGGAAAGAAGGAGCCCATACCTATTTACCGAGTTATAGGAGTCAGGGATTCGATAAAATCGGAGGATTCGTATTCATTTATAGGAAAAGAAGAGCTTCTGAAACGACCGTTGAATCTTATAGACGCTTTTCTCCGCCATGAACAGTTCTCCTACGCCGTGACGGGAGAGCCCGGAACCGGAAAGACCAAATACGTTCAGTACATATTGGACAAAGCGGACAGAAAAAACATCAGCATTTACGAAATGTCCGGAAAATCATTCTTCTCTTCGGTGCCGCTGATGCCTATAAAGAATTTTGCCGGCTCGCTTATGAAATTTTCCCCAGATTCTTCCGAAGAGGAGATGCGTGAGAAGATACAAAACAATGTTCTTCAGGAATACAGGGAGGGAATGTATCAGCTCTTTGATTTGAGCTCCGCTCAGCTTGATGAGAATGAATTCATAAGAATTGTCTCCTCCTCTCTGGAATTTATAATTTCTCAAAAATGCGCCAAAGGCAAGCATCTGATAGTCTTCTCAGACCTGCACTTTTTTGATGCAATGTCAGTAATAATCGCGAAAAAAATTTATGCCAGACTTCGGCTCAACAAGAACATATCCTTTCTGCTGAGTTCGAGAAACAAGATAGATTTCGACTTTATAGAACTGGCGGTGACTGAGACTTTCGATAAATCAATGACTGAAAAACTCATTTCAGATCGTCTCTCCGGAAAGGATATCGACGAGGAGTTTGTGAAGACCATTCATCAAAAGTCGGGAGGAAATCCCTACTTCTCTGTTGAACTGCTCAATCTTTTGCTTAGCAAAGGGGC
>JAQVDU010000033.1 GCA_028698175.1 bacterium
ATAAGCTGCGTAGCGCTTACTGAGGATGAGTTTAACGTAAAGACAACCGACATAAGAGTGGAAAAGAAGCTGATAATAAACTCGTCTCTGCCTCTCTTTTTAAGACCTTTTGACAAGTTGGACGCGTCATTCGTAGTGCTTGACAACACAGAGAAAGACGGAGAAGTAAAGGCGGGAATAAGCTCCAAGCAGATTAAATTCAAGTCGCAGAGCGAATATCTCAAAACTGCAAACAATAAAGCGCTTGCTTTGTTCTCCGGGGAGACCTCTTTTGAGGATTCTGCCGTATTTCTCCTGTCAGCAGAAAAAGACGAATTCAATGATTACGTGTCAGTCTCTATCCCGATAGTAAATCACAATCTCTATGAACATTCGTCGCTTTTCGCTTCAAGCGAAAAAAATGTCAAAGAGATGATAAATATTTCAAAAGACATAGTCAAAGAGAAGAGCAGTCTCACTTTGTCTTTGAACTCGACAATCATCGGGGGTATGGAACTGCCGCTTGAATATCTGAAAGATTACAAATACCTCTGTCTTGAGCAGAAGCTTTCCAGGGCATTTCCCTACATTATCGGAGAAGAGGTGATAAACCTGTACAATCTGTCGTCAATAAAGAAGGATAAACTCAGAAAGTATGTCTCAAACCTTCTAAAGGACGTCTCGAAATGTCAAGCTTCAAACGGAGGGTTCAAGTACTATGAGGATGACCTGTATGAGAGCGAATACCTTTCCTTGTATGCAATGTATGTTCTTCATTATGCTTCAAAGGCTGGATACAGCATCAGTGATGACATTGTTTATTCGGGTTTGGAGTATCTGGACAGGCTGATCGGAAATGATTTTAACTCAATCTGGAGCTACAGCGAGAGAGCTAAATATTCGCTTAGGGCAATGGCTGTTTATGTAATGTCCCTTTACGGCAGGAATGACTATAAGGATGTGCTTGACGAAGTCTATGAGAAGAGGGACAAACTGTATCTGCCTGAGAAGGCGCGGCTTCTTGAAGTTTTGTCTTCCTATTTCATGACAAGAGAGTACAATCAGCTTCTGTCGGAAATAAAATCCAATGCGAGAATAGAGAGCTCTTATGCCTATTTTGACGACGGTGTATATGACTGGTGCTTCTTCTCTTCAGACCTGAAGTCAACGGCTGTGGTTCTGACTTCTCTTCTTCGCACAGACAAAAAATACGAAAACGCCGAATTTGTTATGAATATGTTCAACACCAGGCTGAAAAAATCGATGTGGCTGAATACGCATACAACAGCATTGGTTTTAGAGGCGATAACAGAGTATTACAGAATATACGAGAAGGAGACGCCCCTGTTTACCGCCTACCTTAATCTCAACGGAAAGAGCGTCGTTTCGAAAAAATTCACCGGCAGGAAAGACCAGAGCTGGTCTTATCTGATAGACGGAGAGTCGATGAAAGACTCAATGAATACGCTTGAGGTGCAGAAGAGCGGAAAAGGGAGAATGTACTATACCCTTAGAATGAAATACGCGAGAAACAAGGTTGAGAAAGAGCTATTTAACGGGTTTGAGGTCAAGAGGGAGTATCTGACCATAGACAACAAAAAAACAGAGAAGTTCAAGAAAGGAGAGATCTATCAGGTCAAAATAACCATAAAGACCAACAAGTGGCGTTCTTTCGTTGTTCTTGAGGACAATCTTCCGGCCGGTTTTGAGGTTATAAAACGAGAGTTTGTCACTGAATTTGCCAACCTTGCCCATTACAACCGCAAGAAGGCGTGGTGGGGAGAGTTTTACCATGAAGAATTCTACAGGGACAGAATAGTTGCAAATTCGATATATCTCTATGAAGGCACTCACGATTACACATACTTCGTGAAGGCAAATGTCTCCGGAGAGTTTAACGCGCCTCCAGCAAACGTCTTTGAAATGTACACCCCGGAAGTCTTCGGATACACTTCGTCGGAAGTTATAACAATAGAATAAAAGAGTCTGTGACAGTGTAATATCGTATGGGCGGACCTGTGTGTCCGCTCTTACGAATCATATGCGGTATTTGTATATTGTTGTATAAAAAAAATCAGAATTCGGATGAATCGATTATGTTTTCTATGTAATCGATTTTAGGGGTCTCCTTTTCAAATGATACCCCCACGAAGTCAAATCTGTAATTCATTTCGGAATACTCCCTGTGTATGTTAAGCCAGCACTTTGCCGCGAAGAGCATTCTTCTCGCTTTGAAAAACGTTATCGCTTCTCTCGGAGACCCCTTTGAGAATGACTTTCTAAGCTTGACTTCAACAAAGACTATGGTGGATTCTTTTCTGCACACTATGTCTATTTCTCCGCCTCTTCCCGCTCTGAAGTTTTTCTGAAGAACAAAAAAGCCCCTCTTCTCAAGGAAAAGAGAGGCCTCTTTTTCGCCTTTATCGCCGATTTCTTTTGTGCTTATTTCACCCTCCGAAAATTCTGTTCATCATCTCTCTTATGGGAGAAAAGGTTTTTCTGTGAATCTCGCAGGGTCCTCTTTTTATCACTATGTCTACATGCTTGGGAGTGGCGTAGCCTTTGTTGGTCTGGAAATCATACTCAGGATACTCCATCCCGTAGAATTCCATTATTCTGTCCCTGTGAACCTTTGCCACAATCGATGCAGCGGCAATTGAAATAGATTTTGCGTCTCCCTTGATTATATTCTCCTGCATGACAGGCAGGTCTGGTATAGGATAACCGTCAACCAGCACTATGTCCGGCATTACCGGCAGTTTTTTTAACGAACGGATCATTGAAAGGTATGTGGACTGCAGAATATTCATCTTGTCGATAAGCACGTTGTCAACATAACCCACTCCGACTGCCAGAGCCTTCTCCATTATCTCATGATAAAGTTCCTCGCGCTCTTCCGGAGTAAGCTGTTTTGAATCGTTTATTCCGTCGATTCTGATGTCTTCTGAGAATATGACAGCCGCTGATACCACAGGCCCTGCCAAGGGACCTCTTCCGGCTTCATCCACGCCGGCGACAAAATAGCAGCGGTTCTTCCACCACTTCTCTTCAAACTTTCTGAGGTTATCAGTCAACTTTTACAGCCGCCTTTCCGGTTCTTTTTCTCATATAAGTCAGTTTTGCCCTTCTCACTTCGCCTTTCTTTATCACTTTGACATCGGAGACAGAAGGAGAGAAAAGAGGAAATATTCTCTCTATTCCTATTCCCTGGGATATCTTTCTCACTGTGAATGTCTTTTTGGTTCCTGCGCCCTTCTTTGAAATCACTATTCCCCTGTACTTCTGAATTCTTGTCTTTCCGCCCTCTTCTATCTTTACCGACACGTCTACTGTGTCTCCCACGTTGAAAGGAGCATCATCATGTTTTTTTGTTCTAGATTCAAAATCCTTCTGAATCTTGTCAAGGTTCAGCTTTGCCATTTTTTTCCTCCAGTGTTAATCTATATATAATTTCTTTTTGCCTCTTTGTCAAGTCCAAATTTTCCAGCAAATCGGGTCTCCTTTTCAAAGTAAGCCTCAGAGATTCCTGCTCTTCGTATTCCTCAATCTTTTTATGATTTCCCGAAAGAAGCACTTCGGGAACTTTCAATTTTTCGAAAATCCTTGGTCTCGTGTAGCGCGGACAGTCCAGAATTCCTTTGGAAAAAGAATCATTCTCGGCAGAATCAATGTCTCCGAGAAATCCCTCGACAAATCTGGAAACAGACTCGACTATTATCATTGCCGGAATTTCTCCGCCTTGCAGGACATAGTCTCCCACAGAGACTTCAAGGTCGACATATTTGTCTATGAATCTCTGGTCAATGCTCTTGTATCTGCCTGCGATAATAACCAAGTGTTTCTGCTTTGCAAGATTGTTCTCTATGAGACTCTGATTGAGCTTTACTCCCGCAGGGGAAGTGAACAATACGTACTTGTTTCGTTTTTTAATGCTTTTAAGAGCATTCTTTAAAGGTTCACCCATCAATATCATTCCTGTGGAAGTGCCGTAAGGATAGTCATCCACCCTCCTGTGCTTTCCGGTTCCGAAATCACGGAGGTCTATCAGATCTATATTGATTATTTTTTTCTCAATAGCCCGTTTTATGAGCCCTGTTTCAAAGAACGGCTGCATCAATTCGCCGAACAAAGTGATTATGCTAAATTGCATAGAACTCTTTTTTGTATTTAAGAACCAGCCTCTTGTCCTGCAAATTGATCTCTCTGAAAAAATCTTTTTTAAAGAGTATCGAGCCTGACCCTCCTGCAGTCATCTGAATGTCAAGCACATCTCCTGTGGGCAGCTTCATTACGTCAATAACTGTTCCGATTTTGTTTTCATCAGAATCAAAAACATTCAAACCTACGATGTCATGTTCATAATACTCGTCCGGACCCAAATCGAGGAGGTCATTTTCCTTTACTTGAAGGAACTTGCCGGTAAGCTTTTCAGCCTGAGTCCTGTCATCAATGGATTTGAATTTGACTACGAAATTTTGCCCCATCGTGCCGAAGTTTTCAATTTTATATTCTTCTGCGTCTATGAAATATCGGCAGTCAAGCATTTTTTTGGCTCTATCCTTTTCATACAGATGAATTTTAAGATTGCCTTTCAGTCCGTGCGGCTTAAGGATTTTACCAACTGTAAAGAGCATTAATCTATTATCTCAAGAACGGATTTTTTGTTGTTTTTAACCGAAGCGACCGACAACAGCGTGTTGATTGAGTCAAGAGTTACTCCGTCCTTTCCGATTATCTTTCCTATGTCGCCTTTGTTTATCTCTATCTCGTAGAGAGTAGTCTTCTTTCCTTCGCAGGAGTGAATGTTCACATCCTGAGGATTTTCAACTATCGATTTTACAATGTAATCAAGAAGCTGCTTCATCTTTTTTCGCTACTTTGCCTGTTATTCTGTTGTTTCGGTAGTCATCGAGAATATTCGCCACTCTCGGGGTCGGCTTGGCTCCCTTTTTGACCCAGGCATCATACTTAGCGACGTCTATGATTGTGAGATTGAGTCCGCGGGGATCATACGAACCTATCGCGTCAACGAATCTTCCGTCTCTAGGGAACCTTGTATCGGCAACAACTATTCTGTAGTTGGGGCTTTTGCTTTTACCGATTCTCTTCAGATGTATATTAATCATTTTACCTCCGTAAAGGTTTAAGTTTAGAATTTATAAGTATATAAAAATCCCGAAAAAAGTCAATAGACCCATAATCAGAGGAGTTTTGAGTCTTTGAATGGCATTTAACGGGTTTTTTTAACTTAACCTATATTGACTATATTTATATTATCAGTAAAATAATAGTATGGAATTTTTTACAAAACATTTCAATCTTCTTTTCGAACTAATAAAATCAGATTTAAAGTCCAAGTACAAAAACTCTATTCTCGGTTTCTTATGGATAATCTTCGAACCGCTTTTTCTTATGCTGATTCTTTACTTTGTGTTCAACAGATTCATCCGCTTTCAAATGGAAAACTATCCCTTGTTTATACTCTCAGGAATAACTCTCTGGAGGTTTTTTATCAATACTACCACCCAATCGCTCTTTATATTTTACAGAAACAGAGAGATGGTTCTTAAAGTCAGAATTCCGAGGCTCCTACTGCCTTTTTCCCTGGTGCTTTCAAATCTGACCGTCACCTTTTTTGAATTCATCATATACTTTATTATATTCATCGCATCAGGAATGAAACTTTCTTGGACGATGCTTATGTTTCTGCCTTATCTGATTTTATTCGCAGTCTTCACGGCAGGACTTTCGATAATGCTTGCTCTGATATATCCGTTTTTCAAGGATGTCAAGCCCGGATGGGAGATCTTTACGCAGGCTCTGTTTTTTTTGTGTCCGATATTCTATCCTTTCGAAATCGTGCCTTACAGATTCATTCACCTCTATCTTATGAATCCCGTTGCAGTATTCATTATGGGGGTCCGCGACATGATTTATTCCGGTTCGATCGCTGACAGCACGGTAATAGTGAATTCGATATTCTTCTCAGCTATATTCTTCATCGTGGGCATAATACTCTTTTTGGTCAATGAGGAGAGGATGGTTAAATCATTATGAACAGAATCGTCTCTGTGAGGGACCTTCACCTTTCGTACAATGTGCACACAGGGCTTTTTTCAAGGCAGATTATAAAGGCTGTCAACGGGATCTCCTTCGACCTTCAAAGAAATGAAATGCTCAGTCTGATAGGACACAACGGCAGCGGAAAAACTACAACTCTTTCGATAGTCGCCGGAATTCTCAAACCCGACTCCGGAGAAATAATGGTCAAGGGGACTGTTGTTCCGTTTCTTGGGCTTGGAATAGGATTCAATCCGGAGCTGACCGGGAGGGAGAATGTCTTTCTATACGGCGCGATTATGGGCTTTTCAAGAAAGCGCACGCTGAAGATTTATGATGCTGTCGTGGAATTCTCGGAGCTGAAAGATTATATGAATCTTAAGATAAAGGAATTTTCCACCGGAATGTACGTGCGTCTCGGCTTTTCGGTGGCGATCTACACCAATCCGGACATTCTTATAATTGATGAGGTGCTCTCGGTGGGAGACGTCCATTTTCAGAGAAAATGCTTGAACGCCATAAATAACGTGAAAGCGAAAGGAACAGCAATAATGTTCGTTTCCCATGACATGGGACTCGTTTCAAGATTTTCAGACAGGGTGATTCTTCTAAGCAACGGAAAAATAATCAAAGAGGGAGAGCCTGACTCTGTAATAGATGAGTATATGAACATGAAGGAAAACAGCCCGATTCTGCAGAAGAGCAGAAGGGGAAGCGGAGAGGTTGAAATAACTAATATTGAGATAGATAGAGAGAGCAGAATTTACAACTTTGACGAAGATGTGACGGTAACGGTAAGGTATAAAAACAACTCGCGCATAAAGGATGGAATACTCGGATTCGCAATCACTGACGAAAACGGTTGTCTCATATGCGGTCCGAACACAAAAGATTATGCCGATGCTCTAGTGCAATTCTCAGACGAAGGGTCTTTGTCTTTTTCATTCAAAAACGTCGCTCTCAATCCCGGCAAGTATTTTTTGACCTTGGCTCTGTATGATTCAACCAACAGGTTTCCTTATGACCATATTGACCATGCGGATTTCTACGTTTTGAAAGGTTTAAAGAAAAAACATCTCGGAACAGTTAAAATTCCTGTAAAATGGAACATAAAATAAAAGTTGGATTTGTGAGCACATACCCTCCGGTCGTATCAGGCCTTTCCCGCTATGCGGAGGAGCTCTGCGATTTTTTGAACGCGAATGAATCTTTCATTGAAGCGGAAAAACTCTCGACAGACAAACGCACGGTGTATAAGAGGGCTACATCGCAGAACATAGGAGAATGCGATCTCTTGGTATATAATCTCGGAAACCACCCGATGAACATCCCGGCATTTGAGTTTGCGTTAAGATTTCCTTCAATCTGCGTACTTCACGAGTACCACATTCCATCTCTTGCGGGAGGCAAATTCAAAACAACCGTACTTAAGAAGAAGAGCCCGATTGAGATGCTTGTCGATGCAGGCAATGTTTTCATTGTGCACTCAAGTGACAACAAAAAAAAACTTGAGAATGCGGGGGCACATGCAAAACTTATAAGAGAATTCTTTTTTTCTACATCAAGCGGAAAACCTTCAAAAAAAGAGAGCTTTTTCGGAGTTTTCGGATACATCTCTCCGTCCAAGGGCGCAAACGAGATATTGAAAGGCTACCTGAATTACAAAACCAGGGGAGGAAAGACCCCTCTAGTATTCGCCGGGAACACAGCGGAGTATAACCTGAAAGATGCTTTAAATAAAATGAATCTGCGAGACACTGTCACTGTAATAGAAAATCCCGCGGATTCTTTTTATGATTCACTGATGCTTTCATGCAGCGCGGCTGTTAATCTCCGTCTCAAGGACAGCGGAGAGACAAGCGCAAACATGCTGAAACTCTTCTCTCTTGGCAAAGTTGTCGCGATGAATAGAATAGAGTCGATTGAAGATTACTTTGACAATTGTTTTTTCGAGATAGACCCTTTAAGGAGCGAAGAAATGCTATCCGATTTTTTCTTTGCGGTTGACGAGAAGAGTGCAAATCTGGCAATAATTTCAGAAAAAGCAAAAGAGATTGTAACAAAATATCATTCGCTTGAAAAGATCGGATTGGAATGGACTGCTCTGCTGAAAGAGTTGATCCACAGAAAAAGCAGGGAAGCTTTAAAGAACAAAAGGAAAACTTTTATCTGGACAGGTAAAATATGAATGTGCTGATTATGGGTCAAAGCGGGCTTTTGGGCTCATATCTGAAGAGGACTGCAGACAAAAAAGACGAGCTTTTTCTTCCGGAAAGAAATGAACTGAACATAAAAGACACCCAGAAGTTTTACGAATACATAAAAAAGAATAAAATAGATCTCTGCATAAACGCCGCAGGACTTACAAATGTATATTTATGCGAAACAAATGTCGAGGAGGCGTTTAAGGTGAATGCCTATGCTCCGGCCGAGTGCGCCAAAATATGCAGAGAAGAGAAATCAAGATTTGTTCACGTATCAACCGGCTTCGTCTTCGACGGCAAAAAAATTTCAAGCTATGTGGAGTCGGATATTCCGTCTCCGATAAATGCATACGGAGAGTCAAAAGACAGGGGAGAGCTTTTTATTCTCCGCGATAATCCGGATGCTCTTATACTGAGAACAGATGAATTATTCGGAAGAAGCGCCTCTTCAGCAGGGCATAACGTAATTGCCTACATAATTGGCCAGCTTTTATCCGGTAAGACGGCGACCCTCTACCCGATAAAAACCTCTCCCACCTATGGCTATGACCTTGCAAAGTTCATATGGTCGCTTAAGAGAGAGCCGGAAGTCAAAGGCATACTGCATGCTGTGAACAAAGGCGCATTCACTTATGCCGAAGTGACCGAGATAGCGGCGAGACTGACCAAAACAAAGGCGTCAGTCAGGACAAGAAACGATGTTTTTAAATACAAGGTGCCACAAAACTGCTCTCTCGAAAGCGAAAAAATAAAGAGTATGAATCTTCCTGAAATGAGATGCTTCGAAGATGCTCTCAAGGATTCTCTGAGAGAGTTTCTATGAAGCTGCCGCTTGTCATAATTCAGATAGTGAATTTCAACGGAAGCTCTCTTCTCGGTGATGTTTTTTTTGAATGCATGCAGTCGATTTTTTTGCAGACATTCAAAAATTTCATAGTGCATGTAATCGACAACAATTCGACAGATTCATCGGTTGAAGACCTGCACAAGAGGTTTCCGGCCGTTAAAATTACCAGGGCAAACAGGAACGTAGGATACTCAGCCAACAATTTAGGATTGAAATACTACAATTACACTGAGGCGGAATACCTTGTTGTAATGAACAATGACGTGATTCTTGAAAAAAACTGCATCGGAAATCTCGTTGAATTCATGGAATCGCACAAAAGCGCGGGCGGAGCTAATCCGTTGATCCTTATGAACAGGAAGAGAGACATCGTCTGGTCAGGCGGACTTATTGTCAATAAAGCAGGTTTCGCTTCCAACGACGGGTTTTTAAAGCAGATGGACGCATATGTCAGAGGCTGCAACCGTCTGCTTAGCGGCGCCTGCATGATTCTGAGGAAAAACGCTGTTGAAGCTACACGCCTCTTTGACTATGCATACGGCTCATACTATGAGGATGCTGATATCTCCTTAAGGATTGTTTCGGAGACGGAATTTTCCCTTGAACTCGCTGAGAATGCGTTTTGCTACCACGAGGTTTCGGCTTCATTCAAAAGAAACTCTGAAAAAGCTGATTATCTTATGCTCAGAAACCAGTACCTTCTGATACTAAAGAGGTTTCCTTTTTTTGATATGATGAACGGACTCTTTCATCTTTTCGCTCAAAGATTCATGAAAAGAATTTTTTTGCATGGACGGATATTTATTTACCTTTTCATTCATTCACCTTCAATAGTCTTTGAAAGGATTCGCTCTCTGATAGCAAGAAAAAAAAGCATTTCAATGTTTTTGAGCGAGGGATTTGAACCTTATCCGAAGGAGAGATTCTTTCCGGAGAGAACAGAAATTCTGTCTCAAATTTCAGATGAAAAGAAAAATTTCCCCGCATGCTTTATCGCAGGTGTGAATGACGAGAGAATAGGAGCGGGATTTTCAATGCTTTCAACGGAATTTCCCGTTTCAAGGCGGATAGACAGAAGGGGATTACTTTATCTGAACATAAAGAAAGGAAAGTGGATAGCTTCTGGATACCCTGATAATGTCATTGTCTCGGTCTTTATCGACGGCCAAAAAACAGCCGGCGGTTTTTTCCCTCTTGAATTCGAAATCAAAAATGATAAATTGGCGGCAGAGACTGTCATAGAAGCAGAATCTCCAATCAATCTAACTTTCATCGGAAGCGCGAATGAGTAGCAAAAGATTTCTTTTTGTGCTGAACAGATACCTTCCTTCACAAAGCGGAGCAGAAATTCTCTCTTCACAGATTGCGGAGAAACTCGCGGAAAAAAAGCATTCTGTGAAAGTCCTCACTCTCGATGTTCTTGATGATTCAGGTTATGAGAAGAGGGGAAGCGGTCAGATAAAAGGGGAAGTTATACGCAATGTAGCTGTCAGAAGGTTCCCCGTCACAAGATTTCCGTATCATCAGAGAATAATGGCTTTCTTAGACCGGACGGGAGCATTCAGATATGCATCTTCAGGTTCGGGTGTTTTCTCTTTGGAGATGATTCGGGCGATAAAGGATGAGGTCAGGCAGTGCGACGCAGTTGTGGCGGGAGTCATGCCATTCACGGGAGTCATCTATCCGGCATTGAAAGCGGCAAGAGAGAACAACAAAAAATTCATACTTCTCCCCCTTATGCACTTCGGCCAGGTTCGGAATTCCTTCTGTCTGACTGACTTTGAGGTTGATGCCATTATTCCCGAACGCTTTTCACGCGAGTTTTTTTCAGACGCTGCCATGGATATTTACAAACATTCAAACGTCATTATAACGCAAGGGGTCTATGAAGAGAGGTTCGCAAAAAAAATGACAGAATCTGTTTTCGCAAGGGTTAATCCCGCGGTTCATCCTTTACCCTTTGAAGAAAAAGCCGAAGAGAAAAGAGAGGGATTCAGGATATTGACTTTGGGAAACCACAATTACTGGAAAGGAATAGAGACGACTCTGAATGCTTTTCGCATGGTGAGAGAAAAAGCGCCGGATGCGGAGCTTAAGATTATAGGAAGAATGGAGAGCAAGTACGCAAAGATTGCCGAAAGGATGGATGGCGTATTTGTTCTCGGGTCTGTTTCAGAGAATGAGAAGAGAAGATCATTGAATGAAGCAGACGTTTTTCTTCTGCCTTCAATCGCGGAATCTCTGGGAATAGCTTCTCTTGAAGCGCACAGTTACGGGGTGCCGTCCATAGCCGCCTACTGCACTGGAAGCATGCAGATAATAAAAGAAAAGAATAACGGGTTTTTGGTGCCGTTCGGTGACTACCTGTTGACTTTCAAAATTATTATGACATTATATGAAAATAGGAGAATTCTTGAAAGATTGAAGAGCGAAACAAAAAAAATCGCGATGGAGGGATGCAATGAAATCGACGGATACAGAGACGGGCCTTTCAGTTCTTTAAGGCAGGAAAATCAAATAGATTATCTGCTGGAAGTCCTATGAGAAAATCAATCCACTATATAGACAGATACATGGCAAATGGCGGTGGGATGCCCCTCTTTGTTGATGAAATGGCTATTGACGAGATGATTATCGCAGTAGAATCAGACAGGATAGACACGCGGCTCAAGAAGATAAAGCTTGACAAGCAGTATGTGAATTTGACAGACCTTCTCTCAGTTATGAATTTTGAAAATCCCGAGTATGTGATTCTTCATACTCTCAAACATATAAGTCCAAAGATTATTGAGAAACTTAAATCGCAAAACCGTGGAGTCATCTTCATAGTTCATGACTATTACGCTATATGCGAAAAAGAGGTTTTGATAAACAACAGGAAACAAATATGTTCGGGACCCTACTCGAAAAACTGTATTTACTGCTACTATGACAAATACAGATATATTATTCCTTTAAGCCGCCAGATAAGAGACTTCTTGAAACCTCTTATCTCGCTATTTCTGAAAAAAACGTCCTGGTACGAAAGCAGGCTGGAGTATCATAAAAGCATCTTAAATAAA
Source organism: bacterium (assembly GCA_028698175.1). Classification (GTDB taxonomy): domain Bacteria; phylum Hydrothermota; class 32-111; order 32-111; family 32-111; genus UBA2202. Next base: position 12,153 of record JAQVDU010000033.1, read on the forward strand.
CTAAACCTCATTGTGTTTCCATCCGTGAAGGCGAAAAACGTGATGATGCGTTTTCTTGATAAGTCGTGCAGAACGGAAGTGATAAGCCATTTTCAAAGACCGCTCGTTTGCAAGCGTGAAAAATCCAACCTCTGCGAGTTCGGATTTATAGGGCATGACTCTTATCACAAAGGATTTGATGTTCTGAAAGATGCAGTCGCCAGAACCAAATATGAAGAGCTTTCGGTTCATCTATTCGGCGACTTCAGGAGGCATATAAAATCAAAGCATTTCATCTATGAAGGAAGCTTTGAAAACAGGAACCTCAGCTCTCCAATGATGAAGTTTGATGCGCTTCTTTTTCCGTCAACATGGCCTGAAACAAGTGGAAGAGTAATGACCGAAGCCGCGGCTTGCGGCAAATATATAATAGCTTCGAACATTACTCCGGCAGAAGAGATTCTTAAGGGTTATGAAGGTCTGATAGTCTTTGAAAATAATGACGCTTCCTCTCTTATTTCCGCGATGGAAAAGCTTTACTCTTCCTGGAAGAGCAGGGAGTTTCCCCTGAAGCCATACCCTTTCAAAAGCATTTCAAAATACAGAGAAGAGGTGTTTAAAAAGGCGGAGGAGAAAAATGGTTAAAACAGAATACATTGTTATGAATACTGAGAAGAGAAAATGTCTCGTGCATATAACGGATAATGTGCGGGATTTTGTGAGAAGCTCCGGAATAAAAGAGGGAATGGTCCTTGTGTCAGCCATGCATATCACTGCAGGTATAATAGTGAATGACTATGAAGCGGGGCTTTGGAGCGACATTATGGAATGGCTCGAGAAGGTCGCTCCTGAGGGGGATTACGCGCATCATCAGACAGGAGAGGATAACGGAGACGCTCATTTGAAGAGAATAGTGGTTCACCACCAGGTCATTGTTCCCATAACGAAAGGAGCCCTTGACCTCGGTCCTTGGGAGAGAATATTTTATGCGGAATTTGACGGTCGGAGAAGCAAACGGATAATACTTAAAGCCATGGGAGAGTAAATTGTTTGCCTGAAGGCCGGTTGGCAAACACAGAGAAAAGGCAAAAAACATAAAAAATTTGCTTGAAAATATTTTTGTCAGGGTGTATCTTTAAAGCGGAGGTGAAAAATGAGACGAGTAAAATTACTTTTCCTCGCTTTGTTTCTTGTTTTTGTTGCTTTATCTGCGGAAATAAAAAGTTTACGCGTGGGAATAACGGACACGCCTCCTCTTGTCAGTCTTGTTGACGGCAAAGCTGAAGGGTTTTTCATAGATATCATTGAATACATAGCTAAAAATGAAGGCTGGGAGCTTTTCTACATCCAAAAAAGCATTTCAGAGTGCATCGACCTTCTCAGAGAAGGCAAAATAGAACTAATTGCAGACATCGGGTACTCTGCTGAGAGAGATAAAAATATTGATTTCAATTCCGAAAATGTCTTGATAACATGGGCTGCATTCTACGGGAGAAGAAACGTGAACATAGTCAACTACGATGACCTAAACGGCAAGAAGATCGCGGTTGAGTCGAATGATTTTTTTGTTTTTGACAGGGATTTGGGGCTTGAAACTACTTTGAAGAGTCTGGGCATCAAATACGAGTTCATATACAGAGAGGGGTATAAAGAGGTCTTTGAGGCTGTGGCACGGGGAGATGCAGACGTGGGGGTCGCCAACAAGATGTTCGGTAACACAAAAAGCAAAAATTACTCTTTGTATCAGTCGGACCTCATATTTCTTCCGGTCTCTTTAAGATACGCCTCCGCTCAGTCAACAGACAGCCTTTTGATAAAGACGATTGACAGTTATCTGTCGCAGCTGAAATCAGACAAAAAATCTGTATATTATTCTTCCCTGTCAAAACACATCGAGCCGACGAAATACAGGATGCCGGTATGGCTTGTTGTCATTTTATCCTCGGTCAGCGCATTTGCCCTGCTCTCATTGCTTTATTTTTATTCAAAATATAAAACAAGCATAAATCAGGCGAAGTTGAAACTTGAATCTGAGGAATCCAGCCATAATTACACAAAACTGGCTCTCTCTCATATGAACAAAGCAATGTATGAAATTCTTGACGCAATGCCCGTAGGTATACTCTGTCTTAATGAAGACTATGAATTGGAGTATTCAAACAGTTATGCAGATCAAATACTGTTCGAAGGAAGAACCAAAAAAAGCGCTAAAGATCTTGAGTTTGAGGATGAGGACGGAAAATCTCTTGAAAGACTGCATCCATTCAAGTATATAAAAAACAACGCCCATTCCTTTCATGCCAAGGGTTTCACTCTCTCCGGAAGCTCAAAGAAGGATGTTTTAATAGGAGGACTGGAATTTTACGACCCTGCAAAGAAGAAAAAGTTCGGACTCTTCTCAATAGAGGATATAACAAATTTCAAAAAACTTGAAATTGACAAAAGGACAGTTGAAGACAAGCTGATACAGGCTCAAAGGTATGAAACAATGGGACAGCTTGTCGGAGGGATAGCCCATGATTTCAACAATATACTTTCCATAATACAAACCAATGCCGAATATTCTGAAATGAATTATCCGGATTCAAGGGAGCAGTCGAGGAACATTATAGATGCGGCTTCAATGGGCGCGAATCTCTCCGCGCAGCTTCTTTTGTTCGGCAAGAAACAGCCGTATGTAGAGGAGACCCTTAACCTGAGCGGAATTGTGGAGGAGTTTATAAAACCAGTCAGAAGAGTCATCAGACGAGAAATAGAGATTGAACATTTCTTTGAGGAGAATGTTCCGCCTATAAAGGGCGACTTTACCACCCTTCGGCAGATACTTCTGAATCTGATAATAAATGCAAGGGATGCGATAGGAGACGAATCGGGAAAAATGGAGGTCAAGACATTCAGCAGAAAAATCTCCTCCAGGCAGAGTTTTCCGGTCGGTTCTTCAGAAATCGGCTTATACACGTGTATTTCAGTCAAAGACAGCGGAGTCGGTCTTGACATGAGTCTGACAAATAAAATTTTCGAAGCGTCTTTCACAATGAAGGACAAGGGAAACGGGCTTGGGTTATGGATAGTGAAGAATGCGGTTTTAAGAGAGTCCGGATTCATAGAAGTCAGATCTCAGGAAGGAAAGGGCGCCGAATTTATAGTCTGTTTTCCAGCCGCGCAGAAATTGAAAAATCGCCCTAAAGTAGGCTTGGAGGATCACTGGGAAGGAAATAAAGGGGGGATACTGTTGGCAGAGGATGATGAAGCTCTCAGAAAAGCCCTTTTTGCTTTTTTAAAGAAGAATGACTATACGGTTTATGAGGCGCCTAACCTTGAAGTCGCTTCCAGCATTTTGAACAACCACTCAGATACCATCAAAATAGTCATAACTGACGTGAATCTTCCCGACGGAAGAGGCACAACTCTTATGGAAATGAAATTTCCGGGGAATGAAAAAAAGAAATTCATCTTCACGAGCGCCTACGTGGAATCTGAGGAAGATTACAGGAAGATAGTTGCTGCCGGAGCAATATACATTCAGAAACCTTACTCTCCAAAAATCATTTCTGAAAAAGTTCAACTCCTTCTGAACGAAAAGATTTAAATGTTTATCTGATTACCTGTTTCACAGGACCGCTTCACTCATCTATTGACTATATATAATAAGACATTATAATTTATTATTAATGAAAAAATATTTTTTAGTCTTTTCATCTTTTATGATTTTCTGCGGTTTGACGGCAGAGTTTACCCTATCCGATGAAAACAACAAGACCATAGAAGCAGGCGAGTGCGTTTATATAAACAATACTTCGGGAATTGACGGGTTTTCGGTAGATTTCAACAAACAGCTCTTTGCCGACGGCGGGCTTGTCAAGGATGAGGGCAACAGAATACTTCTCGGATGTCTTCGAGATGACCTGAAAAGCGGCACGGTTGATACCGTAATTATGAATACAATCGAAGGTATGGATTATCTTGAGCTGAAAATCACGCCGGCCTTTTCTAAACTTGACATAAGCGAGTTTGAAAAAAAGGACACCATTCTGTCTGGTTTTATATCCTTTCAAAGCCGCGGCAAATCTACGCTTTCCGGCATTGATTCAGTCAAAATTATTCTGTTCGGCGGGTCAACCCAAGAAAATAAAACTGTCAATGTATTCATTTCTGATGATTCCGACCCGGAAAAGCAGTTGATAGACTTTGAGGTTAGAATGCCTTCAGAGGAAGATTATTATTCCATAAGCGTTGCGTACTATTCCCTCTCTCTTGCCGATACTGTATTCTATACGGCCGGTTTCTCGAACAGGGAGAACGTCGAGTATCCCAAAAACCTTCTGATCCTTGATTCACGAAGCAGAGTCATGACAGAGAATCTTTCGGATGCTTACAATGACAACAGGTTTATGACAGTTAAAACCTTCTATGAAAAATGCGATTCTAAAATGATAAAGGTCGATAATGACGGGATGATAGTCCTAGTGAACATAGACGGAGGATTCATCCTTGAAGACCTGAATCTCTTTTCGAAAATAAAAGAAGAAGCTAAGAGAGTGCCTGTCTTCATTTTTACAAGCGGATTATGCGGCTATCTTGCCAAGGAAGAAAACAGAAGCGCTCTCGATTACTTCAGCATGCTGTTTAAAGCAGATTTCGCCTCTGCCGAAATATCCGATTTTGCTCTTTGTGAGGGAATAGAATCAAAAGAGGGTATAGATGCGGAAATAGTATCTCTTGAAGACGGAAGGTATGCTTCATTCATAAAAAACGACAATATTTTTCTTTTTTTATTTCTTCCGGAAAAGATAGACATAGACCAGCTTTCAGCGATAAAAAAGAATTCATCTCGGAGTGTCATTAAAGAAAGAATGGGTTCTCTTTCGTCTGTCATTGATATAGAATATGACGGTTACGGAGAATATTCGGTCGACATTTTTGATGTTAAAGGTTCAATGATCATTTCTCAGTTGATCGGAGAGCTTCCTTCTACGGCAAAAAGCATAGACATGTCGGAATTCTTAGAAAAAGACGAGAAGGTAAAACCCGGTATTTACTCTTTTAGAATTAAGAAAAACAATGAGACAATAAAATGCGGAAAATTTTATTATATTTTTCACTGATTGCGGTGAATTTCGCATTCGCGTCTGAAATTGAAATTTCTCTGCTTGAATATAAGAGCAATTCATTTGTTTACAATATACCGGCAGTTCTTGACGAAGAGTCAAAAATCAACCTTCCGTTTCTGATTTACTCTCTCGGTAAAGACATTGAATCTGTAAGTGTTGATTCGTTTTTCTTCTCTGAAGGAATAATTGCCGGGGATTTCGATGTAAAAATTTTTTCGGGCAATGTTCCCTTGAGCATGCCTTCCGTCAGCAAGTCGGATTCGAGACCTGATAATGTCTCAGCCGGAATAATTTCGGATGAAGGGGTCAAAACTCTGAAAATCTTTCCATTCACATATGACGGAAGAACTCTGAAGTATCATAAGAGTCTTAAGCTTTTTTACACTGCAGATTACATGAGGTCTGACGACCCTAAAGCAGAACCGGAGTATGACTGCCTTATAGTATGCCACGCAGACTATGACACTGCATTCGAAAGACTCAAAAAATGGAAAGAACAGAGAGGCCTGAAAACAAGAATTATTACGACTGATTCAATCTTTGCTTATTATTCGGGGGCGGATTCCGCAGAAAAATTGAGGAATTTTATAAAGAGCGAGCATGCTCTATTTGATTTCACCTACCTGATTCTTGGCGGAGACAGGGCTACAATACCTGTAAGGCGAATGTATGCAATGAACTGCAATGCAGACTACTATGACGATGAGGATTCCATACCGGCAGACATCTACTACTCTGCCCTTGAAGGGGATTTTGATTTTGATAATGACGGTATTTACGGAGAAATCTCGGATTCTGCAGATTTGACCCAGGAGATTCTTGTGGGGAGAATCCTTTTTGACACTATTTATTACGGTCCTTCTCCGATAATAACGCGCATAATAGATTATGAGCAGACCAAGAACACGGAACAGCTGAACAGAGGTATGTTCATGGGCATGATTCTCTGGAATCCTCCCTTCACTCCGGGAGGAGAAGCAAAAGAGATGATTTATAATGACATAATCCCCACGTCTTTCCATGTGTTGAAATTTTATGAACACTGGGGACACTCAGGCAAAGCCGACATTCTTGATTCACTCGACAACGGCTACGGAATCGTAAATCACAACGGACACGGCTCCTTCAAAGGAATATGGGTGGATACTCTCACAAGCCTTTCAAGGGGAGACATGACAGGACTGACAAATTTTTCGAAGACTGGATTATTCTATTCCATAGGATGCTGGGTCGGAGCATTCGACAGAGACAACACCACTTACAATCTTCACTCTATTACCCAAAATATGCAAAACTCTCCGACTGGAGGTTACATATCAATTATCACCAACTCGAGGTACGGATGGGGAGCTCCAGGTTATCCCGGTCTTGGAGTCTCTGACGTTTTTGATTACAGATTTTTTGACATGCTCTTTAACTCAGAGGAAAAAAGACCGGCCGCTTTGCTGAGAGACCTCAAGGAAGAGTTCTCTCCTCTGTCGGATAACGAGAATCTTTACAGATGGCATCAATACCAGTTGAATTACTTCGGTGACCCTTCGACAATGATATACACGGGAAATCCTGAAGTTTTGAACGTTTCAATAAAAAAATCCGATTCGACTCTGTTAATCAGCATTTTAAAATCAAACGGATTCCCGGCAGAGAAAGCTGATGTCTGCATATACAGAGATTCGATCATTGAAAGGGGAGTCACAGACGCCGGCGGATATTTTTCAGCCGATATTGGTTCTTTCGCCGATTCAACGGTTATTATAACCGTCACAGGAGCGATGCTTTCAACTTTCATTGATACCGTAGATTTGGGGCATGCAATGGAATCTGAAATCATAATATCGTCAGATTCCATACACTCCGGTGCGCAAAACAGCATTCGGTTGATCAACCCTTCTTTTACAGCAATTGACGTGGACCTTTTATCGGATTTCATTGACACATCTATTTCAATATCCGCAGGGGAGACAATTTACGTAGATTATGCTCCTGTATACTCGGCAAGCAGAACGGACACAATAACCTGGACTATTGCGGGAGGAGGCGCGAGCGGTGAAGTTGTAGTGAATGTCAAACCCACATTATTGAAGTTCGATTCGCTCTATTTTGAGAGCACTGTGTTTAACGCCAAACTACTGTTCAACCATACAAAAATGCTGAAGGATTGCATTGTCAGAATTGTACTTTCCGGGACGGATACTCTGCTTGACACGGCAATAAGCGGGAGCTTTATTGGCGAAGCGAAAAAAATTGAAG
>JAQVDU010000127.1 GCA_028698175.1 bacterium
ACAGATACTTCCAGGAAGATGCACAGAAGCTTGTTCCGGAGGGAATTGTCGCAAGAGTCGCTTACAAAGGCCTAGCATCAGAGGTTATATTCCAGCTTCTTGGAGGAGTTAAATCAGGCATGGGCTACTGCGGAGCTTCATCCATAAAAGAGCTCCAGAAGAATGCCGAGTTCATCAAGATAACCCATTCCGGCGTGAGGGAGAGCCACCCGCACAATGTGATAATCTCAAAAGAGTCCCCCAACTATGAAGCGCCGAAATGATGCTGTATCTTAAACTTGCCGTCTGCATCCTGCCTTTTTTGATAATCATCAGATTCCTATATATAAGAGACCGCCATGAGAAGGAGCCGGTAGGATTGATGGTCAAAGCATTCTCATGGGGATTCTTCTCCATTATTCCGGTGATACTTTTGGAGATGCCCTTTCAGTCGCTTCTCCAGAGAATGAATTTTCATGAAGCGTTTATATCAGGCATTGTTCCAGGATTAATAGAAGAGGGGGCAAAGTTCGCAATATTCTTTCTTCTTATTTTGAAGAACAGAGAGTTTGACGAACCTTACGACGGAATACTCTATGCGGCTCTTATATCACTCGGATTCGCTCTCTCGGAAAATCTGCTGTACGTTTTTTCTAATCCCGTAAACGTGGCTTTAATAAGGGCTTTTACTGCGGTTCCAGGCCATGCCATGTTCGGAATCTCAATGGGATATTTTTTCTTCAAATCCAGATATGAGAATCCATCGCTCAGAAGAATCTATATCCTCTCTGCCTTTTTCTTTCCAGCTCTGCTTCATTTTTCCTACAATTTTGTCATAAAGTCGAGTGCATTCATAGGCTATTATTCCCTTCTTGCTCTTGTGTGCTACCTCTGGTTCATGATAGAGGTCTCCAAAAAGCGAATCAGGGAAGCTGAAATTCATTCGGAAAACAAGGAGGAAAACAGATGAAAAGGATTATGATATGCATTATCCTTGCAGTTTCATTCGCCGCATTGACTGCCGAAAACGTTCTGTATTACAGGTATATGACTCTCGACGCGGCGAGAAGCTTTTCAGGGAAGCATGAACTGAATGAAACCGAGTCGTCAAAGGGCGGAGTTTATAAAATGACTTTTGAAAACGGAAAACTCAGCCGAATCGATTATCTTTACAACTCAAAGCCTGCATTCGACTGGAGGTTCAATATAGCAGTTATTCAGATAGAGTACAGTGATTCGACTGAGATACGGAGATACATGGACATAAACGGCTTCCTTATTCCCAATTACATGGGCGTCTATATGGACGTCTATGATTTGAAAAACAACCAAAGGATTAATGAAAAACACTACTATGACGAGAACGAGCAGATGTCAGACAATGCCGGAGCTTACTCTTATGAATTCGTTTATGACAGTAAGGGGGGGATGAGCAAATCATTCGCCCTGGACATTGACAATGCTCGCATATTCGATTCAAGAGGAAGGTTTGAAACCCGCTACAAGTACGATAAAAACAAACAGATAACCGAGCTTTCATTCTTCGGAGAGGATAAAAAGCCCCTTAACGATTATGATGGAATAGCCAGATACGTTTTTTCATACAATAAAGCCGGAGACCTCATATCCCAGGAAGTATTCAACGCTGATGGAAAAAGGGTCTATAACGGAATGGGAATCTCGGTCTACAAACTGACGTATGACAAGAACGGAAACGTGACTTCAGAGGCTTACTATGACGATAAAATGAAGCCGATGACTCTAAGCGATAATGTCCACAAAATAGATTATGAGTATGACGAATATTCCAACATGACTAAGCGCACAATATACGGCAAAGATCTTAAACTGACAGAGGATTACAACGGGTATGCAGTCATGGAGTATAAATATGACTTAAACAGTTTCATAATAGAAGAGAGAGGCTACTCAAAGGATAAGAAGCTCAAGCTGAATTCGAGCGGCTATGCTTTTTACAGATGCGTGAATGACGAAAACGGAAACGTCCTTGAAACTGCATACTTCGGAACTGAGGGAGAGCCAGTGGCTGACTATGAAGGCATACACAGATATACTGCGAAATTCGACTCTTCAGGCAGGGCAACTGAATATGCAAATTACTCGGCTGACGGAAAGCTCAAGATGACCTCTTACGGCTACGCTATATACAGGGTGGCTTACGACTCGCTCGGTTACATAACCTCAGAAAAGTACTTTGACGAAAACGAGAAACTGACAACAAATGAAGATGGTTTCGCCTATTTTGTCTCTACAAACGACGAGAACGGACAACCTCTGGAGAAGAGGTTTTATGATGCAGAGGGAATTCCGGTCAAAATTTTGAAAGGATATGCAATTGAAAAGACTGAATACTATGACAGATACATGCCCTCAGAGGTAAGGTATTTCGACGAATCGGGAAAGCCTGTGAAAAACAGCGATAAAGTCGCTGTTGTGCGCTACAAGTATGACGAAAACAACCTTGAAACGGAGAGAAGTTTCCTTGACGAAAAAAACAATCCGACAGAGGACATAAGCGGAATTCACATGTACAAATATGAATATGACAGCATGTACAGAAAGGTGTCTGAGGAGAGGTACGGAAAGAATCTCAAGCTTAAGAATAAAAACAATCTTTACGCAAAAGTCAAGCTGGAGTATTATACAGACAAAGATTATATGGAGCGGATAAAAGCAAACTATTTTGACAGCAAATCCAAGCTTGTAAAATCAGATGACATCTCAGAGGACGAGTTTTATTCGGTCGACCTCTTTGAATAATTAAAAAAGGAGAAAATATGAACTATGGACTATTTTCAGGTTTCTTTTGGGGAGTGATGCTCATAGCTGCAGGTGTGCTTATGGTTCTCAAAAACCTCCTGCGTTTGAATATTCCGGTCTTCAAGCTTCTTCTCGGGGTCTTCTTCGTCTATCTCGGAATATCAATGCTCATAGGAGGGTTCAGCAGGAGAAGCGGAGACGAGATACTCTTTTCATCAGGAACTCTCAAAGCAGACGAAATGCAGAAGGATTACAACGTAATCTTCGGACAGGGAAAGATAGATTTTGCCTCACTGGCGCCGTGCGACACTGTGCGCACCTTTGACGTCAATGTCATATTCTCTGGAGCGGAGCTTCTGATAGATTCCTCGATGCAATTTGAAGTGAAGACTTCCGCCGTATTCGCCTCGGCAGATCTGCCGAATGACAAAAAAGTCTCATTCGGAAGCGGCCAGTACAAGGCAAATCAGGATTCAGCTCAAGCAAAGATTGTTATAAACTCCAACGTGGTTTTCGGCACTTTGAGGGTATCCCTGTTAAAGGTTGAGACAGTTGAAACCTCCGCCGACACAAACGGAGAAATTTAAATTAGTTTGGGGGTTGATTTTAATCACTCCTGTGATAATATTTCTCTGCGGGGAGACACGTTTTAAACCCTGTCAGGTCCGAAAGGAAGCAGCAGCACGAAGCCTCTGTCTCCGCCGCTTTAAAATTTAATGAAAGGAAATAAATGGCTTACGTAGTCTTTGCCAGAAAGTACAGACCCCAGAGGTTTGAGGATATAATCGGACAGGATCAGATTGTCAGAATTCTTAGGGGCGGAGTGAAAAATAAGAGAATACCCCACGCAATGCTATTCTCAGGACCAAGAGGAGTGGGCAAGACGACTGCCGCGAGGATACTTGCTATGGCAATGAACTGCCTTTCGCCTGAACAGGGGGAGCCCTGTCTGAAATGCGCATCATGCAGGGACATAATCGACGGAAGAGACATTGACGTTATAGAAATAGACGGAGCATCCAACAGAGGCATAGATGAAGTGAGGGATTTGCGGGAGAAGGCAAAGTATGTCACCGCATCGGGAAACTATAAGATATTCATAATTGACGAAGTGCATATGCTCACAAAAGAGGCATTCAACGCACTTCTCAAAATCCTTGAAGAACCGCCTGAGCACGTGAAATTCATCTTTGCGACAACCGAGCCCTACAACGTCATACCCACAATTCTTTCCCGCTGCCAGAGGTTTGATTTCAAAAGGATACCTATTTCTGAGATAGTGCGCCAGCTTGAGATAATCTGCAGGGAAGAGAAGATAGAGTATGAACCTGACGGGCTATCGCTTATCGCCCAGATGGCTGACGGCGGAATGAGGGATGCGCTTTCAATCCTGGATCAGATAGCTCTCCTTCAGCAGAAAATAGCCTATGACAGCGTCAATCTGATGTTCGGCAGGCTTGACGTCTTCTTCTTTTCGGGATATACAGACCTGATAATCAAAAAAGACATCAACGCGTTAATTTCCGGACTCAACGACATTCTGCAGAACGGCTATGACCTTGAGACATTTGTTTCCGAACTTGCGTTCTACATACACAGGCTCATGCTTATAAAAAATGACATAAATACTGAGGACATTCAGATACTTCAGAAGAA
>JAQVDU010000034.1 GCA_028698175.1 bacterium
ATGGCGAATTTTATGTGACTATTGAGAGGCTCAAAGGCGAATTTGCAACTTGTTCCGAGATTGCAGTTTGTGAATATGACAAAGAAGAGAACGAAGAACAGAATAAGTACAATAAGAATTATGCTTCAAAGAAAAGTCTAACCATAGATAATGTGAAATTCAATGAAAGCAAAACCGTTGTTGAGTTGAATGCTTCTTCTGAAAATGATGAAGAGGTCGAGATATCAATTTATGATATATCTGGACGAATGACAGAAAAGTTGTATAATGGAATGATACAGAAAGGCAAAAGCAAAATGTTGTTTAATCTTCCATCAGAAGAAATAAAAAGCGGAGTATATTTCTTTACTATAAGCAATGGAGATGAAATATCGTGCAAGAGAGTCACAATTCTGAAATAACGAAATGGGGAGGGGCATTACGCCCCTCCCTTATCCTTTTTTTATGTTTAAGTGCATTATTAATAATTGCATCATGTTCATTGTTTGATAAGGAGAAAACTGATACGCGGGACCCTTACAACATTCTTGACTGGGTAAAGGTGCCTCCGGTTGGCGCTAAATTCGCTTTTTACACTTATGGTAGTTTGGTAAATGTCAGTTTTGACACTATAACAGTAATTAGCGTTGATACCATTTTATATCAAATTTACATAGGCAAAAACATTTCTTTTCATGTCTATCAAAACGATTCAATAATATCTGAAGGAGAACATTTTGTATATTCAATTATTGATAGCAGAGACAATTACTATGATGGGAATACGGGATATAAAGATTTCATTAAAACTCCCATTTCTGACAGTTCTATATATTTAGTTGATGATTTTTGGTTAACTTCTTCAAAATTCAAAATAATAGACTTTGATTATACTTTGGAAAGCAATCAAAATTTATGGGATTCGTTGATATTTGTTTATGAGTATTACGGTAATGATGAATCTCCAGATTGGGAAATATACTTTTCTCCCAAATATGGAATAAATGTATATGAAGGATTGGTTGATTCAACAATATGCAGTAAACTAATATGGGTCAATTATTGATTATGAGAAAAAGATTAACATTTTCAATGACCTTAATATTTATCATATCTTCCTGCTCATTTTTCGATATTGATAGGGATCCTGATAATATCTCTGATTGGATAACACTTCCAGACAGCGGCACTGTTTATTCTTATTACGAAAACAAACGATATTACGATGAGGCTTCATACATGTATTATGAATCCATAACTCTTCTCGAAGACAGTTTTTATAAGATAGTTGATGAAACGCTTTATATAAATTCGGACACCATTCCATGCAGGTCAGCTATTGCCATTAGAAGTTATGAAACCTACCATGAGACAACAAAGATTGAGAAGGGAGTATACCTATACAAAATAACCGTAGATACGATGTTTGATAGAATTCTTTACTTTGCTGCGTCTAATGAATCCAGTTTTTATTTGTGGGACTTTGAAATAAGATGTCCGATAGAAGAAAACAATATTTGGATGCAACGAAATACTGCTTGGTCCAGAATTACAGATACTGATACTTCAAAAGAAGTCCTTGCGGGGGATTTTTATGATGTAGTAGCAGTTGATTTATTATATAGCGCAGCGAAGATTGGCGAATTATATTACTCATGTGAGCTGGGAGTGCCTATATATCAGGTGCTTGATTCTTTTGAAACAAGATTTGCAGATGAGATAGAACTGGTGGAAGTAAAAAGATAAAAAAGCGGCAATGCCGAAAGTTTCTTCATAGATGCTCATTAATCACTTAAATTCTTTTCCCCTTTTCATGTAATAATCCCTCAGCTCCTTCGGGAAATGCTCCAGTGAGTATCTCAGCATTGTGCGCGGCATGACTTTATGGTACTTTTTCAGAAATATCTCCTCCTTCTCCCTTCCGCACCTCTTTCCGACCTCCCTGAGCATCCATCCGACAGCCTTGTGCATGAGGTCGTGAGTGTCATGAAGAAGCAGTTCCGAAATTTTCAGGGTGTCTTCATACTCTCTGTTTCTTATGAATGCGAATGTTGAGACAATCGATATGCGCCTCTCCCAGAGGTTCTTTGATTCGGCAAGAGTGCGGAGAATGTCTCTGTTCTTATCCAGAAGATGCTCTCCCACTATCTTGTAGCATGAGCAGTCCACAAGGTCCCAGTTGTTTATAAATTGCGTGTTTGCAAGATAAACTTCATAGACCCTTCTTCTTTCGTCAGGTCTGTGGGCATACTTTGCGGTGAGTATCTGAAGAGCAGTGAAGCGGACTTCATGGACTTTATTTGAAAGAAGTTCCGCTACGCTCTCGACCTGGTCATCTTTATGGACGGAGGCAATTCTCTTCATCTCAGGAACCTGAATCCCCCAGAATACGTCTCCCTCTCCGTACTCACCCTTTCCTGTCTTGAAGAATCTTTGCAGAATCTTTGCCTTCTCATCATTTTTCAGCTTTTGAAGCTCTGCCATGATTTTATTTGAGACTCTTTCCATCGGCAGAGTTTATTATATTATTAAAAAAAATCAATACTTAACCTTGATTTATATTTTATTGGATGTAGAATAACCCTATGCACGACGAACGCCACTCTCACGGTCATAAAACAGAAAAATTATCTGCCGCACGGTTCTCAACTGTGATATTTCTCAATATTTTCATTACGCTGAGCGAAATAATCGGAGGTACTTTTTCCGGCAGTCTCTCCCTTATATCGGACGCGCTTCATAATTTCTCCGATTCAGTTTCGCTCATGATAACTTTTTTCAGCATGAGGATTTCACAGAGAAAGAGAGACAGCAGAAAGACCTTCGGCTACAAGAGAGCGGAAATAATCGCTGCTCTCGTAAACGGCGCTATTCTGGCGGGAGTATCCCTCTTCCTCTATTCTGAAGCGCTCAAGAGGTTCATGAATCCAAAAAGCATCGAATCGGGAGTCATGCTCACGGTTGCCGCATTTGGATTTTTAGGCAATATCATCTCCGTATTAATCCTTATGAAAAGCTCCTCACAATCATTGAACATAAAATCCTCCTATACGCATCTTCTATCTGACGCTCTCTCCTCAGTCGCAGTTATTATCGGCGGACTTGCGATAAGGTTCTTTTCCCTCTTTTGGATAGACCCTCTGCTTTCGGTTCTCATCGCGTCTTACGTCCTTGTCTCAAGCTGGCGCATAATTAGAGACTCAGTGAATATCCTTATGCAGAGCGCGCCGGAGGGAATAGACGTTATAATGATAAAGAATGACATAGAAAAACTATCCGGAGTGAGCAACATCCACCACGTTCATGTTTGGCTCCTTGACGATTCGACAGTTCATTTCGAATGCCATGTAAATATCTGCGAAGACCTCAACCAAAGCTCATCAGACAAAATAAGAAAGGATATAGAGGAAATACTCAGCCGCACGTACGGTATTTCGCACACCACCATGCAGTTTGAGTATAACACCTGCAAAAACCATAGCTTAGTGGGCGAGTGATTCCATATCCAAAAACATTGATTTTATTTATATATATGCTATAATACAATGCTAAAATTTTTAAAGGGGTAAGTATGAAAAAAAGCGATGAAATTGTCAAAAAGGGCAAGGAACTGCTTGACAAAGGACATTACAAAAAAGCGCTCTTTACTCTTCTCAATGCTTTGAAAACCCATGCCGACTGGCCGGATTTGAGAAATTACCTTGGTCTCTGCTATAATTTTTTAGGCGACCTAAATGAGGCTGAGAAGGAGTTCTTGGAAGCGGTTTCATTAAACCCCGGATACGTCGAAGCCCACCTCAACCTCGCACTAACTTACAATGAAATGGGGCGCCTCAAAGACGCGGCAGAGGAGTTTGACATCGCGTCAAAGCTTGAAAAGAAAAAGGGAAAATCCGGCTACGGAATAAAGGAAAAGCTTGTCAAGACGCATATTGACCTCGGCGATATCTACACTGAGATAGGAAATTTTGCAGACGCAGTGGAGGCTTACAAAAAAGCGGACAAAATCGCAGGAAACTATGCAGACATTAAGATAAAGATTGCGCGCACATACCTGAATGCAAATAAGTACGCAAACGCAGTCCTCTATCTTAAAAAGGCGTTGGAGATAAACAAAAATCTTGAAGAGGGACATTTTCTACTAGGCCTTGCGTACTATAAGAGCAGGAGGATGTCCGAAGCGAGAAAAGAATGGAATGAAGTTCTTAGGATCAATCCTAAGAGCGACAAAGTCAAGCCCTATCTTAATCTGGTAAAATAGAACAAGGAGTAAAAATGGCAGTGATAGAAATAAACCACCCCATGGCTCTTGAGAAGCTTACGGTGATGCGCGACAAAAACACAGCCTCCAACAAATTTTCAAGAAAGCTCGAAGAGCTCTCTTTAATGCTTTTTCACGAAGCGTCAAAGAATCTTGCCACGAAGAAGACAAAGGTGTCGACTCCATTCTGCGAAATTGAGAGCCCGATACTCAAAAACGAAATCCTTTTAGTGCCGATACTCAGAGCCGGCATGGGAATGGTGCCTCTCATAAGAAGGTTCTATCCGAGGACCCACATAGGAATGATAGGCCTAAAAAGAGATGAGCATATTTTAAAGCCCATAACCTACTATATAAATCTTCCGAAGAAGATTGATGACCTTGAAATATTCATTCTCGACCCGATGCTTGCCACAGGCGGATCGATAATCAAGACCATTGAGATACTTGCAGGATACAATGTCAAGCCGAGGGCGGCGATAAGCGTGATATCTGCGCCGGAGGGCATTAAGGCGGTAAAGGAAAAGTGCCCGTGGCTTGATATTTACACGGTGGCAATAGACGAAAAGCTGAATGAGAACGGATTCATTCTTCCCGGACTGGGCGACGCCGGAGACAGACTCTTCGGAACGGAGGATTAATGGAATATAAAAATACTTTGAATCTGCCCAAGACGGATTTCCCGATGAAGGCGAATCTTCCGGTTATGGAACTGGAAATTCAGAAGTATTGGGATGAAATAAATATATATGATGCGCTTCTTGAGGAGAGGAAGGATAGCGACCTTTACGTGCTCCATGACGGACCGCCCTACGCAAACGGGCATATCCACATAGGCACTGCATTCAACAAGATTTTGAAGGATTTTATTATAAAATACAAGAATATCCGCGGTTTCAGAACTCCGTACATACCCGGCTGGGACTGCCACGGAATGCCGATTGAACACAACGTGACAAAGGAGCTCGGTCCAAAAATAAAAGAGATCTCAAAGCTCGAACTGAGAAAAAAATGCAGAGAGTATGCCGATAAATTCGTAAACATCCAGAAAGGCGAATTCAAGCGTCTGGGAGTCTTCGGCGACTGGGGAAATCCGTACATTACCATGTCCAACGTTTACGAAGCAGATATAATAGACAATTTCGGAAAACTGGTTGAGAAAAATTTCATATACAGAGGATTAAGGCCGATACATTGGTGCATGAAGTGCCAGACAGCGCTAGCCGGAAACGAGATAGAGTATGAGGACAAAGAGTCTCCGTCTATTTTCGTCAAATACAAGTGGGTCGGCGAGAACAAGTTCTTTCTTATCTGGACGACCACTCCATGGACCCTGCCTGCAAACGTTGCCGTGGCAATGCATCCTGACGAGGACTATGTGGAGGTTGATTCCTCCTTCGGTTCTCTTGTCATGATGAAAAAGCTTTTCGAGTCAGTGAAGGGAAAGCTCAATGATCTTTCAATGAAGATAGTTAAGGAGACCAAGGCAAAGGATTACCTCGATAAAATCTATCTCCATCCGATAGACGCAAACAGAACGGGAAGGGTTATAACTGCCGATTTTGTCACAACCGATACAGGAACGGGAATAGTGCACATCGCTCCCGGCCACGGATATGACGATTATCAGGCCGGAATAAAGTTCAATCTTGACATAATTTCTCCGGTTGAAAAAGACGGCACTTTTTCTCAGTCGGTAGAAAAGTATGCAGGCATAAATGTTTTCAAGGCAAATGCAGCCATCATTGAAGACCTGAAGCTCGAGGGGAGCTTGATTTTTGAGGAGAAGTTCTCCCACTCCTACCCTGTGTGCTGGAGATGCAAAAGCGAGCTTATATTCAGGGCAACAGAACAATGGTTCCTTGACGTAGAGAAATCAAATCTCAGAGAGAGGCTTCTAAGAGAGATTGACAGCACAAAATGGATTCCCGCATGGTCAAAGGAGAGGATATACAACATGGTAAAGACGAGGCCTGACTGGTGCCTTTCCAGACAGCGCTCCTGGGGTGTGCCCCTACCCGTTCTTTACTGCAAGAAATGCGGTTCTCCGCACATTAAAAAATCAACGATAGACAAGGTTCGCGATGAAGTTTTGAAACACGGCTCAGACATATGGTTCGAGAAAGAAACAAAAGAACTTGTCGGAGAGATAAAATGCGATAAGTGCGGCGGGACAGAGTTTGAGAAAGAGACAAACATCTTTGACGTGTGGTTTGACTCTGCCTTGAGTCACTCAGCAGTGGTTAAAAAGCGCCCAGATCTGCGCTGGCCGTCCGACCTTTACCTTGAAGCTGTCGACCAGCACAGGGGCTGGTTCCAGGTCTCCCTTATAGTATCCACCGCGACAGATGACAGAGCTCCGTATAAAGAGGTGCTGACTCACGGACTTATACTGGACAAGAACATGAAGAAGATGTCAAAGTCCCTCGGAAACGTCTTTTCTCCTGAGATGATCTGCAAAAAGTACGGAGCGGAAATCATTCGTCTCTGGTTTGCCTCAATAGACTATACTTCAGATGCTCCTTTCGGAGAGGAGCTTTTGAAGACTTCTCTTGACACGTATTTCAAGATTCGCAACACTATCAGGTTCATGCTGGGCAATCTCGGAGAGAATGACCTGTCAAAAATCAAAATCGAAAAAGAAGAAATGCACAAGCTCGACAGATACATTCTCAGCAGATACGCAAGGACAAGAAAAAGAATACTTGAGTACTATGACAATTATGAATTCCACAAAGTGTTCCGCGAGTTTTACAATTTCATTGTGAATGACCTGTCATCATTCTACCTTGACGTTCTTAAAGACAGGCTTTACACGTATGCAAAGGATTCAAAGGAGAGACAATCAGGATTGTACACGGTATATCTCCTTCTAAACGACATGCTGAAGCAGATTGGACCGATTCTTCCGTTTACCGCAGAGCAGGCGTACATGCATTTTAAGAAGCCGGAAAAAAAGAAATCGGTTCATATGGAGACGATAGACAATACATTCGATTCTTACCTTGATGCCAAGATTGAGGAGAATTTCGACTTTCTCAATTCTGTAAGAGGAAATGCGCTGATGGCTCTCGAAAAGATGAGAAACAGCGGAGAAATAGGAAAATCCGTGGAAGCCGACATTATCCTGTCTCCGCGCAATGAAGAGACAAGAAAACTATTCGAAGAATACAAAGACATCTTAAGCCAGATATTCATTGTATCAAACGTGGAAATTAAAGACGAAACGGGCGAGGAGTTTCAGGACAGGAAACTATCCTACGCATTAAAGGCGGAAAAAGCGGAAGGCGAAAAATGCGCGAGATGCTGGTTGTACCTTGATACGGTGGGACAGGATGAAAAACATCCGCAGCTCTGCGAAAAATGCGCTGAGGCAGTAAAATCGGAGGTATAAATGGACAAGAAGACAAAAAAACAGTTTGAGGACCTTCTGAAAAAACTTAAACAGGAAAAAGAAAAGATCCTTGCAGGTTTTGAAGAACAGCTCAATTCAAACGATTATAACAATTCTGAAACTTCAACGTACCCGTATCATAGCGCCGACATCGGAACGGACGCTGCGATGCTTGAAAGAAATACGATAAACATGAATAAAGTAATGGAGGAGATCCGCGAAATTGACGCCGCTCTCTCAAAGGTCTCTGACAATACTTACGGAATCTGCGAAATCTGCGGAGATGAAATTACCGAAAAACGTCTAAAAGCGATACCTTATGTCAAGCTCTGCCTGAAGTGCTCCGACAGAAATCCAAAAAAATGAAGAAAAAGATTCTTCTTGGATTTCCCGTCGCATTGACAGTATTGTTTCTCGACAGACTTTCTAAGGTGCTTATATCAAGAAACATGTTCGAAGGTGAGTCGACTGAGGTCATTGGAAATTTCTTCAGGTTCACTTATGTGAGAAACCCGTTTGCCGCATTCTCAATCAATTTCGGAGGCTACTGGATAATGATGGCTCTGTGGGCGGTGGCTGTTGTATTCGTAATCCTTTACTTTTACAGAACCGAGTTCCAGTGGGTTAAAATTACGGCTCTTGGAATGATAATCGGCGGCGCATTCGGCAACGGATTCGACAGAATCAAATTCCGTGAGGTCACGGATTTTCTCGACTTCGGAATAGGAAGAAACCGATTCGCCATATTCAATGTAGCCGATACATGCGTCTTTATAGGCGTGTGCCTGTTAATACTTTTGATGTATCTTGAAAAGGATGAAGCTAAAACCTGAGCTTCTTTTTTTTATCGCGCTGGCTCTTCTGCCGGCGCTCTTTTTTGCTGAAAAAATAGACTACACGGCAAAGACAATAGTATATGACAATGAAACAAAATCAATTCTTTTATGTGATTCCATAAAAATTCAATCAAATCGATTCAGCCTCTGGGGAGACACCATACTTATATCAAAACCGGACAAGATGCTCTTCGGTAAAGGAAGCATAAAGCTCAACATGGATGATTTTGATATCAGCGGCGACTCGGTTGCATTCAACTATGAATCCAAAAGAGGCTCTATCTACCGGGCAAAAACGAAAATAGATAAGGGTTATCTTTCCGGAGAGCGGATTTTCACTTATGATGAGAATGAGTATTTTGTGTACAACGGAAGATTCACGACATGTTCTGCAGACACGCCCCATTATTCTTTTTACGCATCCAAAATGCACCTGTATAAGAATGACCGGGTTATTGTGAGGCCTTTTGTGCTCTTCGTAAAGAATGTACCTGTGATGGCCGTGCCGTTTTTTGTTCTTCCGGTCGCCACAACGAGAAAGAGCGGCTTTTTGATGCCAAAAGCCGGTTACAGTTCCGTTGACGGCAAGTACATAAAGGACATTTCATACTTCTATGCGACAAATGACTTTGCTGACATGACTTTTTCGGCGGATATCTATGAAAAGAGAGGCGCGGCCGGAAGATATGAACTGAACGTGCTTGTGAAACCGCTTCTCGATTTCTCACTGAAAACCGAATACATAAATGAATTCAGCGGCAGAAAAAGATGGAGCGCAGAGGGCGGTTATTCACACGCTCTTCCATACGATATATATTTAAAGAGCAGAATCGACTTTATCTCCGATGTATCGGCATCCGCGGATTATACGGACACAACAGCCGTGGTTCTTAACAGGAATGCCGAATCGTTTCTGTCTCTATCAAAAGATTTCAAACTTTACAGCAGTTCCGTTTCTTTTTCAAGGAATGAGGATTTTTCGGATAAAAGCGTGAGAATGAGCGTGCCTTCATACAGCGGCTATATCAGAAAAATAAATTTTCTTAAAACCAGATATTTTTTTCCGAACGGGATCAATTATTCACATTCCCACGCGTTAAATAATTTTTACTTTTCCGATTCGCTTTCAGATACAAACAGCGTTGCGACGTCTTTGAACAACCGCCTGGATTCATCTTACAGGATTTTTAAATATTTCAATCTGAATCCTTACACTTCGCTGAATCATTCTTTTAATTCAGGAAGCGGAGTCTCTTCCGTCGGCTTATCATTCGCCGCATCGATAAACACTCAGATTTACGGAGTCTCTAAATTCGGTTTGTTTTCTTATGAAAGATTCAGGCACACCCTGATTCCGGATATCTCTTTTTCTGCCGGCAGAAGCTGGCTGGGCGGAAGCGCAGTATCTTTCGGCGATTCTCTGGTAGATTCAAAAAAAATGACGTTCTCTCTTACAAACCTGTTTGAAGCAAAGCGCGGAGAATCAAAGGAGATGCTCCTCAGGAATTCCTTTTCAATCGATTATAATTTTACCTCGGATTCTTTCTCTTTAATTTCTGCTGGGTTTAATTTATTTCCGGAAAAGGTGATAAGCATGAGTCTGAGCGGATCCGCGAATCCTTACACAAAAACATACAAAATTTCATACTCGTTGAGCGCGACGCCGGACATCTTCAATCCTCTTTCTGAAGACAGAATAAAGCTGACCGCGACGAATTCAACGGAGAAAACGGATTCGGCAGTCGTTTCAGACAGACTCAATTCCTCGGTTGCCGTTAAGCTGGGAGAGAATCTCGATTTCTCTCTCTCCATTTTGTACGATATTCTGAATAAAGAAACTGTTTCAAGTTCAATAGCGATGAACCGCTCAATGCACTGCTGGAAAGCGGCATTCAGGGTATCAACTTACGGAGAATCATTCAAATACGATTTTTCGCTTTCTCTTGTCGACATACCCGAAGTCTCACTTGACAAGGGCATCTTCGGGCCGCTTCTTCCATAAACCACTGCCAGAGCGAAAAAATCAAATACCCTCTTGACAAAACCTCTGAAATCCTTTAATATAGGGCTAAATGAATGACACTCTAACCAAGGAGGTTCAAGAATGAACAAGAAGGACATGATCGAAGTTGTCGCGAAGAACGTCGGCATTTCGAAGAAGCAGGCAAACGACGCAATCGACACAATCTTCAAGGGCATCGAAGGCTCACTGAAGAAAAACAAAGCAGTCACGCTTGTCGGCTTCGGCACGTTCTCAGTTAAGAACAGAAAGGCGCGCAAGGGAATCAATCCGCAGACAAAGAAAGTCATCAACATCAAAGCGAAAAAGGTTCCTCATTTCAAAGCAGGCGCAAAGCTGAAGAACGCAGTAAAGTAAGAGACCTTCTTGACGGTTAGGGGGAAGCTTGCTTCCCCCTTTTTTTTTATCCTGAAATTAGAAAGGAGTGAAAAATGTCGGAAAAGGATTTCAGATGCATAGCGGACAGCGTTAAGCTGGGTAAGGACGTAAGAATATTCCAATTCACCAATCTTTACGGTTGCACTGTCGGAGACAACTCTAAAGTAGGGGCATTCGTGGAAATTCAGAAGAATGCCGAAATCGGCAAAAACTGCAAGATATCCTCTCATTCATTCATATGCGAAGGAGTCAAGATAGAGGACAATGTCTTCATAGGACACGGGGTCATGTTTATAAACGACAAATATCCGCGTGCGACAACTGAGGGCGGAGAGCTGCAGACAGAGGCAGACTGGAGGGTCGAGCCCACGCTCATAAAGAGAGGTGCATCGATAGGAACCAACTCTGTGGTCCTCTCCAACGTCACTGTAGGAGAGAACAGCATTATAGGGGCGGGGTCGGTTGTGACAAAAGACATCCCCGACAATGTCATTGCAGCGGGAAATCCGTGCAGAGTTCTCAGAAAAATTGAAAAAAAATAAATATTCCATAATACTCGCCTCGGAATCTCCGCGAAGGATAGAGATTCTTAAGGGAATGGGGCTGACGTTCAGTATAAGAAAGCATTCGCATACGGAAGAGCATCTCAACATCGCCAGTCCTGTTTCTTTCGTTAAAGAATGCTCGCTTCAGAAAGCCAGAAGCGCCGTGAAGTCGGACCGTGAGATTGTCATAGGTGCAGATACGATTGTCTACTTAGACGGCGAGATAATAGGCAAACCCTCTTCAAAGACAGACGCAAAAAAAATGCTGATGAAGCTTTCGGGAAAGAAACACGCAGTCTTTACGGGACTGGCACTGATAACCGGAGAGAAAACTGTGACCGGAGTGCAGAAGACAGACGTCTGTTTCAGGGAGATCTCTCTTAAGGAGATAGAATCCTACCTTAATGTCGCAGAGTACATGGACAAGGCGGGAGCTTATGCGGTTCAGGAAGAGGCGTCTCTCTTTATAGAAAAAATCGAGGGCGACTTTTTCAATGTCGTCGGATTTCCAGTTCTTTTATTTTCGAAGCTTTTTGAAGCTGCCGCTGGAGTAGAGCTTTACAAAACTATATGGAAGAAGAGAGTAACGCAAAAACGATGAAGAATAAAGTATTTATGATGCTTTTAGCAGGATTTGCATTTCTTTTGACCGCATCTGCGCAGGACAAATCAATGCCGGACAAAGCTTCGTCTTACGAGACCCACCCTTTCTTTATGAATATTTATGACTCTTCAAACCCCTTTTTTTCGGAAAACATACTTCAGGGAAAAATGCTGTTTGCGTCGCAAAACAGAATTTTCAGCGGATCTATGTTTTCATTCATGGCGAGAACTGAATTTTACGACCCTGCCGCAGAAATCGGATTTGCCGAATTTATAGTCCCGAATAAAACCTCCTACGACATTTCAATAATCAGAGATCCATTCACCACAAGGCTTTACGCTTCTCTTGGCAAAGAGGATTCTGTTTCAAGCATCAGTTCGCTTTCGAGGCTCTATCTTGAAGGACAGACGCTTCTCGAACATGAGACGGATTTTTACGGAGACTACAATGGGTATGCCGTTTCAGCAAATATACGCCAGAACAGGTTCAGTTTTCTTGCAGGATTGAAAAAAGAGTCATTCTCCGCGCAGGCTGGAGCCGCTAGCGGCAATATGCTTTTAGGCAGAGGGTTTTTTTTAAAAAGCAATTTTTATTTGTTTACGGATTTTAACTTCAATTATAAAACAAAAAGCATTGATGGGATTTTTTATTCTAAGTATCATTACTCAAACGGAAGACTTCACATAACCCCCCAGGCAGTATATGACTCAATTCTTTTCCTTCAGGCGGGAATATTATACAGGATTCTTCCTGAAATTTCAGGCTATGCGAATTATTCAAGAAAAAACAATTTGAATGCCGCATCCGCGGGAATCAAGGTCAATGCCGGAGGATTAAAAGCTGACATTCTTCCGATAAGCTATGAAGGCCGCACCGCAGGCGCAAGAACTTCGGTTCTGTATGAGAGGGGTTGGCTTTCTCTCAATGCGAATGCGGAGTATTTTGATTCTATTGCTTTTGACTTGAATGGCGCAGCGGGAGCGGATTTTTTCAACGGAAATCTTGTTCTTAAATTGATAACCGGTTACTCTTCAAGGGCGGTGGCCAGCATATTTCTTGTCGCGAAGGTCATTGACGCGAATCTCTTCTTCGGGGGCGACTTTGCCGTGGAGACAAAAGAATATATGCTTAAGGGAGGTTTCACCTGGCTATTCAAGGACTGATTCCTACCATTCTGATTCTGCTTGAAATGTCGGCATTTGACTTCGCTCCGGTGCGGATTCAGTATGAAGGAGGAGACTGGTACAATGACAGGGAGTGTCTGAAAATCCTTGCAGAGTTTGTCAATGAGAATACTTCTTTGAAAATGGACACGCTGGAGAATGTACTGAGAATGTCGGACAAGAGAATACATGATCATCCGTTTCTGTTCATAACAGGCCATGATAAGATCAAATACTCAAAAAAGGAAATAGAGAATTTAAGAGAGTATCTCAGGAACGGCGGATTCCTTTACATCGACGATGACTATGGATTAAACACAAGCGTGAGAAGTTTTATAAAAGAGTTGTTCCCGGAGAAGAATCTTGTAAAACTTCCGGCAGAGGAAATTATATTTTCTACTGTCTTTAAGTTTGACATACTTCCCAAAATACACGAACACTATGAAGGCCCCCCTGAGGCTTACGGATTGTATTTCGGAAAAAAGATAGGAATTCTATACACTTACAACACAAATTTTTCGGATGGATGGGCTCGCTTTGAAACTTACAGGGACTCAGACAAGAAACGCAACGAAGCTTTGAAGATGGGCGCTAACATAATATTTTATGCATTATTCAAATAGCTCTGCAATAGCTCTTCAGGCATCATCCCTTTTTCTCTTTCTTATGCTGGAAAAAAAGAACATCAGAAAAAGGATTTTCAGCGGACTTCTGTCGGGCATAGCATTTGACTCTTTTATGCATCTTGTTTATTTCCTCATAACCGCAATGCCGTTTTTGAAATTCAAGACTGAGTTCGCCGCCGGAGCCGCACTCTCCGTTTTTTTGGATATAGACCATGCTCTTGAAGCGCGCTCCCTTGACCCTGAAAAACTCTTATCTCTCGGAAGGCGGCCTTATACACACTCAATATTGTTTTCTCTTGTGGTTTCTTTGTCAGTTATTATTGTTTCGTCCAATCCGGCTCTTTCTTACATTGTTTTTGTATCCATGCTCTCTCATGTCATGAGGGATTTCTCGAGCGGAGTGACGCACGTTTTTTATCCCTTCAAACAACCTTCCTCGTATGCATTTGAATTTTATGTTTTATTCTCGGTAGCTCTTGCGTTTTTAAACAGAACGATATTATCTTTGTTTTGATTATTGACTTTATTTATCATTGATATAAAATTATAAGTTATGAAAGCAAAGCAGATCTTTCTGAAAGCTATGCTGTTTTTATTGCCTGCTCTGGCAATACTCTTCATTTTCAGGTTCATACCCATACTCTATGCGTTCAGGATAAGCTTTTATGACTGGGGAATCGCCGGTCCGAAAGCATTCGTGGGTCTTTCAAATTATATAGAGGTTTTTAAGGACGCGAAATTCTGGCAGTCCCTTATAAACACTTTCTGGTACGTGGCAACCGTTCTTCCGGGCGTCGTTTTTCTCTCTCTCTTTATAGCGGTTTTACTGAACCAGCAGATTAAAATGAGGGGGACATTCAGAACGATATACTTTCTTCCTGACGTAACTTCAATAATAGCCATTTCCGTCGTGTGGAAGTGGATTTATCATCCGAGAATAGGCGTGGCAAATTACGCTCTCTCGTTAATCGGAGCAGGACCGTTGAGGTGGCTGGAAGAATCCAGAGGCGTGTTTGAGATGATTTTTCAGAGAGACCTTCCCGCCGGCTTTGAAGGTCCGTCGCTTGCGCTGTTCAGTTTATCCCTGATGACAATCTGGAAATCGCTCGGATACAACGTGCTTATATACCTTGCCGGTCTTCAGAACATACCCAACCATTACTATGAGTCCGCAAAAATAGACGGGGCTTCAAGCTGGCAGACGTTCAGGCATATAACGTGGCCGCTTCTTTCTCCCACAACTTTTTACATATTCATAATGACGACAATAACAAGCTTTCAGGTATTTGCGCCGGTGTGGATGATGACCGGACCGCCGGCAGGAGGTCCTTTGGGCACGACCAACGTTATAGTCTATTATCTCTATGATATGGCATTCAACTATTCCAAATACGGATACGGAACGGCGATTGCCTTCGTGCTCTTTCTGATTATTCTCGGATTGACCGCAGTTCAGAAAAAATACGGTGAGAGGGGAGTCCATTATGAATAGCGGCAAGTTAAAGAAAAACATTCCAATGATTCTTACTTACTCCGTGCTTGTAATAGGAGCATTGACGATACTTTTTCCGTTTTTCTGGATGCTTTCGACTTCTCTGAAAACTCCCATAGAGTCTGTGGAATTTCCGCCCACATTTGTTCCGAGAGACCCTCAGTTTTCAAATTATTCGAAGGCATGGAATCAGGTCAACTTCACCAGATATTTCATTAATACAATTATCATCACCATCGGCGAACTCGCCGGCGTTCTGCTCACTTCTATACTCGCCGCCTACGCATTCGCAAAATTCAATTTCCGCGGAAGGGAATTTGTATTCACGGTTCTTTTAGGGATAATGATGATTCCCATGCCCGTCTATATAGTTCCCGGCTATATGATGCTGCAGAAGTTCGGATGGATAGACACTTACTACGCACAGATTGTTCCATGGCTTTCAAACGTATTTGCGATTTTTCTTCTCAGACAGCATTTCAAGACAATTCCAAATGACCTGTACGACGCCGCAGTAATAGACGGTTATTCGGATTTGGGCTTTTTATTTAAAATAGTAGTGCCTCTGTCAAAACCCGCTTTAGTCACTATATCCATATTTACCGCTCTTGCGTCCTGGAACTCATTCATCTGGCCGCTCGTGGTGACCAATTCGGATTCGATAAGGCCGGTCCAGGTGGGTCTCGCCTATTTTGTTCAGGAACAGTCAACAAGCTACACTCTTCTCATGGCCGCATCGACTTTTGTGATACTGCCGCTCATAATACTGTTTTTTATAGCGCAGAAACAGATCGTTGCAAGCTACTCAAGGAGCGGACTAAAGGATTGAAAAAGAGAATAGCGCTTCTTCTCATCCTGGCAGTATTTCTTCTTCCGCTTTTTACGCGGAGAGTGAAGGGAGATACTCCTCAAGTGAAGGAGAACTCCGACCTTGTGGGAGTGAGATACGTTCTTAAGAGGGGAGACACTGTAATCGATATACTCAGAAAATCTCACATAGAAAAAGCCGTCATAGATTCGGTGGTAAAGGTCTTTGAAGAAAACGTGGATCCCAAGACCATAAAGGTGGGGGAGGAGATTTTCATATTTACGGACAAAAGTTTCAATTTTAAAAAACTTGAATACAGAAGAAATCTGGCGGATATCTACACGATAGAATTTGAAGAGAATTTCAAATCAAAGAAAAAGGAAATAAAGAAGAGTGTTTCTGTGGCGCTTATTGAAGGAGAGGTCGCCTCAAACCTTTACTATACTTTCAAAATACGAGGGGAGAGGGACGAGCTTGCCTCAACATTCGCGAAAGTTTTCGAATGGCAGTTTGACGCATACTCGGAAATTCAGAACGGCGACAGGTACACGATACTCGTTGAGAAAATTTTTATGGACGATAAATTTTACTCTTACGGAAAGATACTCTATGCATCCTTTGAAAACAGAGAGAATCTTTTCGAGGCATTCTATTACGGCAATGATTCAACCGGCGGATATTTCGACGAGAACGGCAACTCTCTTTCAGGAACCATTATGAAAGCTCCGCTCGCTTCATACACAAGAGTTTCTTCAAAATTCACCACTAAGAGATTTCATCCGATAATGAAAAAGTATCTTCCTCATGAAGCTGTCGATTATTCCGCACCGAAGGGAACTGTTGTATTCGCCGCGGGAGACGGCATAGTCATTCAGAAGGGATTCAATGCAATCGGAGGCCGCACAATCAAAATCAAGCATGAGAACGGATACGTAACAGAGTACTGCCATCTAAACAAATACGCTCCTTCGGTCAAAGAAGGAAAATTCGTAAAACAGGGAGAGACGATAGGGTTTGTAGGAAGAACCGGCTATGCAACGGGAAATCATCTCCACTATGCCGTAAGCAGCAATGGAAAATACATAAATCCTCTGAAGATGAAGTTTGAAACCTCATCCTTCATAAGCGAAGATGCAAAAACCGATTACATTCTTTACGTTGATATTGTGAGGTCATTCATACTCGCGGCAAAGTCGATTTTAAACTTTCCTGCCCTCTCGTCCAAAAAGGATTTTATTTTCAAGTACTCGTCCCCAGGAGAGAAAAACAACATATGACAAAGCCTCTGGCAGCCTGAGAATATTGACCAAATAAACTCATAAGAGGGATTTTATGGATGTCAGAAAAAATCAAACCGACAAGTTAAGCAAATATATAAAAGAAAATATTTCTGTGTTAAATCTTAAAATCCGTTCAATCGCTCTTCTTGCCGATTGCGGCGAGGTTTCAACCGAAGGAATATTTACTCTGATACCGATGAAGAAGCAAAACACCGAGATTGTGGAAATTTTCAGAAGAAATCATTACAACATAATTGCAGGATCAAATGAATATTTGACAAGAATCTCTCCGCTTGAGGTCTTTTTTATTCACAGAACCGATCTGATAATTGCAATCGACGGTGATGATATATTTCTTCACGACTTATACAGGTCAGCTTTCAACTCTCCGGTTCTCTTTATCGACTCTTTTTCAGGCGCTTTGCTCTGGCGAATCGACAAAAAATTGAGATACAGAATGAAAAATGAAGTCGGTTTGAAGAGAATGAAAGGTTTTGAGAATCTTTATTATAACTCTGATAATGAAAAGAAACTCTACTTCATTGCATCCGTTAACAACGGAAGAGACGGGATTCTGCTTGATGGGATGCCTGTATTGAAAGAGGAGCGGATTCTTAGATTTCAAAGAGCAAACGGCGAGTCTTTTGCGGTTCACAAAGATATTCTCGCCAGGGACATGAATTTGAAAATACATGGCATTGTGAACGGACGAATGGAAAGAAATGAATGCGGATTTGTTTTTGAGGCTGACATATACAGAGGTTATGAAAGCGTTAAAAAGAGCGTCCATGATTATCTCAATAAATTTTCGGATGAAAAATCTCTTAAGATCAGTGAATTCGAACTTCGCCTGAATCCTCTTTTTAAATAAGGAGAAATTATGGCTTCAAGGGAAAGAATCGCGAAACGCAGTGAAGAGAGCTTATCCAACAGAGAGCTGTTCGCGCTTATAATCGGAGAAGATTA
The DNA here is from genome assembly GCA_028698175.1 of bacterium. Lineage (GTDB taxonomy): Bacteria > Hydrothermota > 32-111 > 32-111 > 32-111 > UBA2202. The sequence goes on from JAQVDU010000034.1 coordinate 18,353, forward strand.
TAGTCAGGGTTATGAGGAATCCGTGAGCTCTTGTCTGGACAGGACGTTCTCAGACGATTTATCAAAGATATCAGCCGATTCTCTTTTAAACATCGAAAAACTGAATGCAAGGGATGCAAGGCGCATACTGGCTGCGAAAGAGCTCTTCTCAAGGAAAAGAATTCCTCAAAGGAAAATCAGCAGTCCGAAAGATGCGCTCGTTCTGGTGGAAGACGTAAAACAGAGAAGACAGGAGCATTTTATAACAGTGACTCTGAACGGAGCAGGATGTGTGATTCAAAAAAGGACCGTGTTCGTGGGAACTTTAAACAAGAGTCTGGTGCATCCGAGGGAAATATTCGCAGCAGCTATTTCTGACAGGGCTTCAGGAATAATAATAATGCACAACCATCCGTCTGGAGAAGTCGAGCCTTCAAAGGAAGACACTCTTGTCACTGAAAAACTTCAGGAGTGCGGAAGGATTCTGGGAATTGAAATAATAGACCATGTGATTTTCTCTGAAAAGAAATATTACAGTTTCAAGGAGAACGGCGCCATATGACTCTATTGACAAATATTCAATGTTTAATATAATCAATTTAAAAAACAAAGGAGGAGAAATGCTCAAAAAAGTTATTATTGTGGCTCTCATTCTGTCGATACTTACAACAACGCTTCTGGCAGGGCCATTATTCTCCGTATCCAAGCAGAACGGCGGACTTATCCCCTGCTTGCTGGGAGTATTTGACGGCAGGCTCGGCTACATGGCAAATGAGAAGGCGGTCAATGTTGACATGATAGACGTTCTTAAGGTGGTTTTAAGCGCGATAGGACTTCCTGTCATGCCGCTCTACACTGCTTACGTGGGCTATCAGAAAGGAAAATCATTTGAAGGATGCTGCATAGGTTTTCAGGGTTACACAACCGCAAACATGATGGACAAGACAAAGGGAAGGCAGATTGAGTGGTTCATGAGCCCTGCTCTT
>JAQVDU010000035.1 GCA_028698175.1 bacterium
AGGAATGAAGCCATCTGATAGTCGGGTATTTCGTTCTTCGAATAACCGCCCACAATATAGGCTATCTCTTCTGGTAAGAGAACTTCCCCGTCGCGTTTTTTCCTAATTATCTGAGGCGCGTTCATTCAGCTCCTTCATTATAGAGACGGATGAGGAGCATCCTATTCTTGATGCGCCCTCCCGTATCATCATTTCGGCGGCGCTGAGATTTTTTATTCCTCCGCTCGCCTTTATTTTTAATTTTCCTTTGCTTGTTTCTTTAAAAAGCCTTATGTCCTCCGCTGCGGCTCCGCCTCCGGAGAAACCGGTGGAGGTCTTGATGAAATCTGCATTTGCCCGCATCACAAGCTCGACCGCCTTGATTTTTTCATCGTGAGTCAGAAGATATGTTTCAACGATGACTTTCAATATTTTGCCTTTTGTCGCCTCCCTGATTCCTATTATTTCATTTAGAACCGATTCATAGTTTTTGTCTTTAAACTCGCCTATGTTCATCACCATGTCAATTTCGTCGGCTCCGTCCTCAATGGCTATTGTCGCCTCTCTCACCTTCACTTCCATCCTGTTCGCTCCCAGTGGAAACCCAGCCACTGCGGCCACTTTTACGTCTGTGCCTTTGAGCAGGGTTTTTGCTGTCATCACCCAGCAGGGATTGACGCAAACCGCATAAAAATCGTAAAAAACCGCCTCTTCGCAAAGCCTGTTTATCTCTGTTTTCGACGCATCAGCTCTAAGTAGAGTGTGGTCTATGCACCTGTTCAGCTTCATATTATTCCTCCTTCTCTTCAATAAAATCATTTTTACCGCCTCTGAACATCCTGTACGATTGCCTGCCGTCGTATAAAACAATCACCAGGGTTCCTTCATGCTTGGATGAATGCTTGGGGAGTTTGTCCGCAAAGAGAACAGCGTCATTGCCTTTTTTGAACGGATTGAGGATTGTTTTGCCGTACCTGTTAAGCAATTCCGCATTGTCCGGATAAATCTCTTGGTGTTCCAAGAAGTACTCCTCCATAGACCTGCGCACTTTTCTGACGTTCAGATTCAGCTCCGCCTCTCTTTGCAGGGAATCAGTCGAATTCTCTTTGGACGCATTGACTGTGAAGCAGTTGAAATCTTCATAGAATGTCCCCTCAAAGCCGGTCACAACGCCTTTGGTTATGATTACGCACCTGCCGTCAGGCGTCGGGTATGCGCCGTAAACGTCCGTTATTCTTGAATTGAGCATGATGGGAGGCATATCCTCAATTCTGATTGTCGTTGAGTAATCATAGAATCCGAATTCATTCAATGATTTGTTTATTGAATAACCTATTTTGTCTGTCTTCAACCCCGTCAGTTTAATCTCTCCCTGGTCCGCGTCGCCGGGGTATCTTTCGGTTTCTTCATTCCCGGTGAATTCAAGCATCTCTCTGTAGTGAAAATCGAAAAAAGAAGCAATGTCGCTTAAAGATGAGTACGAATCTTCAAACTCATTCAGAAGAGTGTCGACAGCAATCTTGTTCTCTTTGACGTTCAATATTTTAAGAGCGCCGCTTAGAGCCATCGGATCTTTGGGTTCGTATGCAAATGCGAAATATTCAAAACCGGAAGAGAATCCGTAGACAATGACATCGCATTGCGAAACAATGGCTGAAAAGAGAATAAGAGCCAAAATAATTCTTTTCATTCAATCCTCCTCACCGATACTTTGCTCGAGATGTCTGAAAAAAGAACCTTGACCGGCGGAAATCCCTCTGAAAGCTGGATATGAGAGACATCCGCGTCATACTGGTTAAAAGTCGCGTCAAGAGTGTATATATTACCCCGGAAGAGTATTCTGTTCCAGGCATGATAGTAGAAGCCGTCCTTCGAGTAGACAATCCCGGACACAATGTCGCACTTGAATCCCAGTTCATTTGCTATCGATGCGAAGAGCTGAGCATGCTCAGTGCAGTCTCCATAGCCCTGCTTTAAAATCTCTTCGCTTGTTTTAAGCCCCGAATAGATTCCCTTTTTGAGTTTTTTGTAAACGTAGCTCACCGCATTCTGCATAAGCTTGAGGGAATCGTCGTTTGCTTTCTTTTTTATCTCCCTTGCCGCCTCTTTTACTCTTTCGCCTGCCTTGAGATAGAAAGTATCCATCTGGGAGAGCTTCTCCGGCACAAAGAACGGAGACAATGAAACTGTTATTGTGTCGCCTTTCTGCATCTGCCTGTAATTTGAAAGGGAATCCTTTCTTGCTCCTTCAATCACAAAGACTGCTTTCTTCGCCTTTCCAATCGACTTGAAATCTCCTTCCGCATAGATGAAGAACCAGTTGAGAATGTCTATCGGGGACGACACGTCCTTTGCCGAATCTGTCCGTATCATCGTTATACCCTCTGAAGAGACTGTTTTGATGACTTCTCCCTCTTTGTTGAAATAGACTCTCCACTCGCCGCTCTCGCTTTTGAAATTATAGGCATCCGAGGGAATCTTTTTTCCCATTATTTTGACAGTGTCTGCCTCCTTGCTTCCAATTGTTATCTTCTCCAGCTTCCTTGTGAGCGGATTGTACTGGTAAACTGATTTACCGACAAAATCCTTCGTGGCGGCCTCGACGTTAAAGAGAAGGACCTTCCCGGCAATGTCTATCACATCCTCAGTGTAACCCTGCGCTATGTCCGATTTCACGGTCAGCTTCTTGTTTTTGACGAATCCGTTCACGAAAAAAGAGAGTTGTTCGCTCTCCACTCCCGAGAGAAATTTAATTATCGACCAGTTTGAGTCGTAAAGGGAGAATGAATGGGCTGAAACGTTCATCGCGTTACCATAAACAGTTATAGACATTTTGGAATTTTCTGTCACCTCTATCAGAGAATCTTTCTTCTCGGTTGTCATCTGATACCATCCCACTTTGTCAGAGCCTATATAGATATCCATGACGCTTGTTTCGGAAAACAACAGCATGAATGACAATGAGACTGAAAAAACAAATTTTAACTTCATAATTTCACCACCTTTCTTTGTTCTCTTGAAATTCCGCTTTTTCCGTAATAGCGAAAATCGGCAATGAACATGTATAATCCTGCTTCAATGATTCTGTCTAGAATTCTGTTATCTGGATAAATTCTTATGGAATTATATCCGCTGCTTATTATCTCCTCGCCCGAAGAGGCTATGAACCCTTTTGAATCCACAAGCATCCACTTCATAGTTCCTCCGGAAGAGGACGCAAATGATATATAAAAGCTCTCTGAAAAGGGATTGGGATATAGGTTGAATGATTTTTCGCTTTTTGCTTTTGAGTTGTGTTTTAAAATGATACTCTCCCTGAACTCGTTGAGATCCGAATCAAAGATCACAGTTTCAATCGTATCTTCGTCCTGGTTTGAATTTACGGTAAAGTTTTTGCAGTAATAACCATTTGTTTCAGAGAAGACTTTGTTTTCTTCTGAAACGGACGCATCCCCCCTGACCTTAAGATAAGAAAGATATTTGGGCAGATTGCCCATATAGACTCCGAGCTTCGAAAGAAACCGTACTTCAAGTTCATAGGAGGTCGGAAGAATGGAATTTTCCTTCAGAACTCTGTTTTCCGAGGCGAATGTTATCTCGCCGTCTTTTTGCGACGCCTCTGATGAGTCTCTTGTGTCGAATGTTCTTATCCCCGAATAAATAAATGAATCATCTTCGCTCACTGCCGAGACAACCATTCTGTTAAGGTATTTCCTGTCTTCAAAATCATTTGTCAGATGAACAGACAGAGTTTCATTGATGGTTACGGTATTTCTTTTAAGCACTCCGTCGGTTTTGTCATAGTACAGATATGCATAAGGGAGAACGTGCAGATAGTCGTGAGAGTCCGTGTAGAGGGGCTGATGAAAGTCAACGGTGACGTCTCTATTTAACACGCCTTCGCTTTCACATTCAATCATGTTGAATGCTCCCAGATTGAGCGTCTCTGATGCTTCTATTGATACGTCAAATGCATGTCTCTTTGTCTTCATAGACGGGTCTCCGAAAAGCATATGGCTTGTCGAAAAATACCTGTTTTCATTTATCATGGAAAGATAATACTCTCCGATCGTCATGAATCCGCCGGATACGAGGTCTGTTGCAAATGAATTGTAGAGTATGCTCACGCTTTCGTATCCGAATATTGCCCTTGTCGAGGCTATTACAGCGGCAAATCCCGACTTCGGAAGTTTTTGAAACTCCCCCCCCAGGGCTCCCTGGTCATTGTCAAACTGACCGGCCTGGCAGGTGCCGAAGAGAAAAACAGGGTATCTGTAGAGGTTTGTGAAAAGATTCAGGTCATCCGGATAAAGAAGAATGTGCTCATGGGCGAGCGTATAGTAGGCACCGTGGCCGTAGAAAAAGCAGTATTCAGCCCCCTCGTTCAAACATTCGCTTATGGCAAAGCGCACGTCTCGTTTGTACCCGGGGTCATCAGGCCAGTGTTCTTCATCGCCCTGAAGACTCCCGAAATAATCCATAAGATATATTTTTCTGACTGGAAATCTTGTCGAAAGCAGATTGGCGAGGTTCTCGGCGTCGGAAAAAAAGTATGTTTCACCGAATGATTCGGTGCTTCTCTGCCCGTACTCGTCATCCGATATCACCATCGCTTTGTTTTTCATGTGCGAAGGGGATTTTGTCTCATAATCAATCACTTTTAAAAGAGCTTCGCTTGCCTCATTGCGATTTATAACTGTGATTCTGCCGGGTATTATATCCATGTAGAGGTCTCCCGGCGTCAAAAGAGAATACCATCTGTCGACGCACTGAGATGTCGAGGCGCTTAAAAGGCCTTCTTCAAATATTCCGTATCCGGTTTCATATACGGGAACAATGCTTCTGTTTTCATGGACATTCAGCCTGTTCTTGTAGTCATATGAACCGGAGCCGAGCAAAATAAGGTAATCGGGAAAATTGCTCCACTCTTTGAATGCGAACTCAAGAAAACCCTTTACCGCGGCCGGTGAAACGACCCCGAAACCGAATGCATCAGCTATCTCATTCATTTCAAAGACCTTTGCCTCTATGCCCATGCTCTTTCTGTAGCGTATGTACGGTATGAGCGCTTCGCGGAAATTATCGCCGGCTATTATGAGGATGTCGCAACCGTCAAGGTTGTTGAAAACGTCCGAATTATCAACCCATCTTACTCCTGCGGGTGTTTTAAGAATTTCGGAGATAAAGACTCTTTCACAGCTTAAAACGTCAAGGGATGCCTCAAAAGACGGCTCAGCTTTGCCGAGATAGCAGTTCTCGCCGCTCTTCACGAAACAGTAAAGCATCTTTGCAGTAGAGAGATTCACATAACGGAATCCTCCATTTTTTATGAGAATATCGCTCGGATAGTCAAGGTCGGCTTTGTATCGGATCCTGCATTCTGACAGATAGTATGATTTGGATTTGTTGTCTGTATTCTTCGCAGTCAGAACAATGGTGTTCCGGCTCTTAAGATTCTGCGCGTCAAAACTGAACTTTACGGGAGTGTACCGCGACTCTCCCTTGTGTTCAATGGAGCCGAGGAGAGAGTCATTGACTCTTGCCTCAATTGTAACCGTATCGTAGGCACTCGGAAAAAAGAAAGAAAACTGAACACTGCCTGTCAAGCCTGAAATGTCAGGGGTTTCAAGATTGAACATGTATTCAAAATCCCCCGAGTCCTTCATCAGAGCGAACTTTTTCCAAGCCCATCCGTAGCCGGATAGGAGAGGATTTATCGAATCCGGGTGAAGGGTTTTTTCATTATAAACTGCATCGGTTCCCCTCTGAAAGGAAAAAACAAGATTGTCGGCTCTCTGCGGCTCTCTTTCATTGAAAACAACCATGTAGTGTCTGTAATCGGTGAAAGGGTTGTTGTAAATGTCATAATTCATATAGAAATTAACAGAGTCCCCGCTTGGAGATTCGCCGAAGAACATTATATACTCGCCATCTTCAAAATCATCGTCCCCGTCCCCCACAAATGCGTAAGGAACTTTTCCAGGGTAGAGATACGAGAGGTACCCCGCAGTGTCAAGCGGAAGATTTAATCCGGCATTTGAATATAAACCGATGTTCCCAACTGAAATGTTCTTCAAATCTATTCCTGCATTTAAAACAGATTTGTAATCAATCTTATAGACGCCGTTCTCTTTCACCTTTATCTCAAGATAAGATTTAAAGGGAACTTTGTCTGCTCTTTCCCCTGATGTCTTCGCAGAGACATAGTTTCCGTTAATGTTTGAAGAAAGAAGCGGAGATTGTTTTGCTTTAAAAACAAGGTTTTCGTCAAACTCGACTCTTATGGATATTTTTTCAAGGGAGTATGTTTCTTTCTGGAGTCTTTTAATCGGGTAGATCGCTATGCAAAGCACTCTCTGCTTTCCGGCTCTTTCGAACTTTATATCATAAAGTTTCGAAATTACGTCTCTGTTTGACTCTGAATTGTTCTTTGTCCATACAGCGTCTCCAACGTGAACTCTGACGTCGCCCTCAGGAACGTTTATGTAGAGGTATTTTACAAGCACATTCTCTTCAATCGCGCAGTCGTATATCTTACCGGACAGATAGTCGGGAGAGTATTCCAAAGAGATGCTCTTTGATGAAATCTTTGCCGATTCTTTCGACATTAGCGGTATGGCAAAGAGAAGAAGGAGAAAGAGAAATGTCTTTATTTTCATTCAATCTTTTTTGCTTTATCAAGAAGGAGTATCGGTATGTTGTTCTTCACCTCAAAGTAAATCCTGTCCTTCCGGCAGATAAGAATGTCATTCTTCTCGTCATACTCAAGGTCTCCCTTGCATTTAGGGCATGCGAGTATTTCTAAAAGCTTTTTGTCAAGCATCATTCCTCCTTGTTGAGTTCAATTCCGCCTTCTTTATAAGGATACGCTCCGAGAGAGAGAAGCAGAAGCATTTCATTTTTTTTAAGTCCGCTGATTCTGATTTTTTTTGTCGACGGTTCGTACTGGGCGTTGAAAGCAATATTGCCTACGCCGAGCATCAGCTTGTCTCCGGAGATTATTTCCATTCCGCTCAGAACAGCTTCATAGGTCCTTCCCTCCGAAAACACTTCTATATCACGTGATTTGAAAGAACCTTTTTTAGAAAGCTTCCTGACAGTGTTTCTCAAATCGCCCTGAATGAATGCTATATCATCCCCTTCGGTTGAAGGGTCAACGTATTCATATTCATAGAAGGTGATGGAATCCTCTTCAAGGAACGTCTTGAAAGTTTCAAATTCATCAAAATAGATCTCAGCTGTTTTGTTTTTCAGAGCGCCGGTATTTGACTCTTCCAGCCTCATCTTCAATGCATAGAGGTCATCATTGGACGCATTTGCCCTGCATCTGAGAATAACCTCTCTTGGAATCTTCACAGGCTTGAACATTTTCTTTTCAAGCTCCACAGTGTACTGCAGGTTCTCGCTTTTCGCCTCTATCAGGATCCACTGAAGTTTTTTATCCGTCAGGACCCGTCCTTCTGAAGAGTAATTGAGAGGGTCAACTATGGCGACGTTTATCAGCGCTTCAAACTCGAGTTTGTTGTTTTTCTCAGAAATGAACTTCAAGTCGCCGATTATGCAATTCTCGATCAGGTTCAACGGGTCAACCGGCTGATTGAAGACCTCTCTCTCAAGATTCTTTCTTTTGTACCAGTTCTCCCCGTCGAAAAGATGGTCATACTCTAGCGAGCCCTCCCCCTGTATTGCCATTGAACCGGTCACAGAAACTCCACCTGAAATGTCCCTGTACCCTCTCTCGTCGAATTCAAGAATATTCTTCTTTGCATGAATCTTGAATTCATATGAGGATTCGAAAAAAAGTTTTATTTCGTCAATTCCGGGCGGGACGTTAGATGAATAGACTTCAATGTCCACCTTGGTTTTGGCGCATGAAATCAATGTGACTGCCGCTAATAAAAGGAGAATCAGTCTTTTCATAGTTTAAATGAGCGGGGAAAGAATTCCTTGAAGTTTGCGCTTATCTCCTCTCTGTCGTTTGCGACAGTAACCATAAAATCCCTGCCGGCAAATTCGCTTAAGGCCTGAAGACAGGCTCCGCAGGGGTATGGCATCACCTTTGAAGGAGAATATATTATTATTCCTTCAAATTTTCTCTCTCCGTTTGAAACTGCGCTGAAAAGCGCGCTTCTCTCAGCGCACATTGTGACCGAGTATGATGCGTTTTCCACGTTTACTCCCATGTAAACGTCGCCGCTCCCGCAGAAGAGCATTGCAACGACCTTATATTTGGAATAAGGGCTGTAGCTGTTCTTTGCATAGGTTTTAAGGGTATCAAGTATTTTTTTATCCATAATTATTAAATATATATATTATTTTTAATAATGTCAAGGGGAGCAGAAACGGAAAAATTATTGCTGGGGCTGACACACAGGTCCGCCCCAGCGTATTTGATTCTTTCGCAGTATTATTTTACCGCGTCCCAGTTTGCCTTTACCTCTATCGTATTATCGTCATCCTCTCCGTATACAACAACGTACAGGTCATAGGCCTTCTTGTAGTAGGAAGCGGCTGTTGATTTCTCAGAAAGCTTCTCATGGGCAAGTCCGAGATTGTTGTAAGTATTGCCAAGCTCCTTGTCATTCTTCGATTCTTTGAAAACGTCAACTGCCTTCTTGTAGTAGGTAATAGCTTTATTGTATTCTTCCTTATAGTCAAAAAGAACTCCGTAATCATTGTATGCCAGTCCGAGCTGATCCTTCTTATATCCTCCGTTCTTTTCAAGCACTTCGACAGCCTGTTTCATATACTTTTCCGCCTCTGAGTAGTCGCCAGACTTTACATAAACCCATCCGAGATTCTTCAGGTCTATACCCACCAGGGTGTCTGATTTTCCGTAATTGATTTTCTCAATATCTATAAGTTTCTTTAAAACCTTCGCCGCGTCAGTATAGTATTCCTCATTGTAGTAAATTGAATATAGGTCATAGTACGGAATCTCGAGATTCTCATTGTAATCTCCGTCATAGTTCATCTCTTCGAGCATAGAGACCGCATCTTTAAGATACATCTTCGCTTCGTCGTCATAAAAATTCTGATAGTACAAATCTCCCAGATTGGCCTTTAAAATAGCGACATTCTTTTTTTCTTTCGACCCCGCCTTGTCAAACGCCTTTATTCCGGCTTTGTAGTCTTCTTCCGCCTCTTCAATTTTTCCGAGCTTTCCGTTTATCAGTCCGGAGATATTGTATGCGTGGCCTGTCTCGGCAGAATTGACTCCGAATTCATCCTTTGAAAATTCAATAAGCTCATCTGCCTTTTCAAGTGCCTCTTCATAGTAACCGTCCCTGTATAATCCGTCAGCCTCATCGTAATCATCCTGCCATTTGTCAGCAGAACAAAACAGAAAGGAAACAGTCAAAACAAGAACAAAAAACGTTTTAAGAGAATTGATTTTCATTTCTCCTCCTTTTTGCTTATATTAATAACTTTTTGAAAATAAGTCAATAACCACATATCTATTGAAAATTCAATTTGCATTCATATAATAGTTTAAAAGGAGGTTTCTGTGGATACAATAAAATGCAGGGAATGCGGCAGGGAATTAAGCAGTAAAGCCACTATCTGCCCCCATTGCGGCATAATGTATCCGGGGAATCCTTCATGGAAGGGCTGGGGAGTCGACAAAAAAAGCGAAAAAATCATAGGAGGAATGCCTCTCTACCACGTATCCTTCGGAGTCGATGAAAAGGGAAAACTAAGGCGCGCCAGAGGAATTATCGCGGTGGGGCAATTCGCCCAAGGCTACATAGTTTTAGCGCAGTTCGGAGCCGCGTATATACTAGGTTTCGGACAATTCATAATTAGTCCGCTTTCGGTAGCACAATTTGCTCTCGGAATAATTACTCTTGGCCAGCTGTCTGTGGGGGTTGTCTCCATAGGCCAGTTTGCAGTGGGTCTCTACTCGCTTTGCCAGGCCGGCGTTGCGGCACGCATATTGAGCATAGAGAGGAAGGACCCGGAGGCAATCGAATTTTTCAGAATACTGACTGATTACATAAAAAAATTGTTTTAAAAGGAGAGTGCATGAAAAAGCTTTTTTTGTCGTTTGCTTTGATTCTTCTGCTGGCGACATCCTGCTCTGGTCCGTTCAATCCTTTTGCAGAGAGCGCAGGAAAGGAAATCTTTCCGGCATTAGAGAATCAGAGATTGGTTTACAAAGTAATAAACATCAACTCCGCGTCTTACAACAGCATTGACAGGGTTCATTACTGGTACACCGGAAAAGCAGAGACCTACTGGGGAGACAGTGTCTGGGTCCTCAATAAAAATGCACTCGACACACTTGGAAACACTATCTGGTCATATGACAACATTTACGTCGGGATTGACGATTTCGGATACTACTCATACAGCACGGACCTGAACAAAGAGTATCCGATTAAATTTCTTGAATTTCCGGTGTGGGAAGGGAAAAAGTGGGCAAGCAATGCCGGAAGCGAAGGGTCATTCTATTTTAACGCATATGACACTCTTGAAGGGGTGGTGGAGGGCAAGTTCTCGGCTAACGGTTATGACGACTGCTGGAGGGTGAAAGTGACTCTCTTTGAAAGGTCATATAATTCCGGATTCAAGTATGAGTACATCCGCTGGTACAAAGACGGAGTCGGAATGGTGAAGGATTCAGAGTGGATTTACGACGAGTACGGTTATTATACGCCTGCGGGAGTTGTGCTGAATCTTGATTCCATAATAGAGGAGTGAACATGAAAAAGACACTTCTTATACTCATGCTTTTTTCATCGATTATTCTCTTCTGCGCCGAGTGGAGCACAATGACAAGAACTCAGAAAATGGATTATCTCAAGGAACTGATGAATTCGAAAAAGTACTCAGACCTTGTAAAATACGGAGAGATGCTCATAGCAGAGGGAAAACCGAAAAAAATTGATTTCAACTATGCTGAGACCTTTAATCTCACAGCCATAGGATATAAAAACACAGGCAACTACCCTAAGGCGGAGGAGTATTACAAAAAGGCTGCCGGGATTCACAAAGACGACCTTTTCAACAAAGAGAACTATGGACTTATAATGAAGAATCTGGGCATGCTTTACTATGACCAGTCAAAATACTCGGAAATGATAACAGCATACAGAGGCGCTATGGAAGCCTTTGAAGATATTGATTTCTCTTTCGGTGAGAATGACGCCAATATCGCTCTCTGCGCCTATTGGCTTGGATACGGATACAACAATTTGAGCAAGTATGACAGCGCTATGGTGTACGGAGAGAAGGCGCTGGAGCTCGACAGGAAGCAGGCAGGGGAATACTCGGTTGAAGTGGGAACCGACTACCTCGTCCTGGCCAATGCCTATTCGGGAAAATATGACAAAGAGAATGCAAAGAAATACTATAAAAAATCCATTTCAGTCCTTGAATATCTTGATGTCGGTTATACTGAACTGCTGGAGCTCGGAGTAAGCTACAATGATTATGGAATATTCTTTGCAAAGAACTATGAGTATGATTCTGCTATCTATTATTACAATGAAGCGATTGAGGTTTTCAAAGACAATGACGATGAACTTCAGTCGGCTGTCACTTACGGCAATCTGGGGAATGCTTACTCTTACAAGTATAACTATGAGGATGCGGCAAATTATTACGAGAAGGCGTACAAAATCTACAAGAAAGAGTACGGAGAGTATGATTCACGCACCACAAAAGCGAAAAAGAATTATGACGATATGAAGTCCAAGACATCATACTCCAGCTCTTATTACACAGACGATGATGATGACAATTCGTCATCATACGCCTACACTCCAAAAAAGAAGAGTTTGCTAAGCAATTTCGACGGATGTCTTGACATAATTGAAGATAAGCCGTTCTCATTTATGCTTGCGGGCGACTATATGCACTCGTCAGGCAGATATTTTGTGGGAGGCGGCCTCGGTCTATTCTCGAAAGGCGCGGGGCTCTCAGTTTACTATTACTGGTCTCCTTCAAAAGAATACGGAACAACAAGCAGATACTTACCCCTCGTCTACTCAGTCGGCTATTATGGTTTCTCATACGAATTTTCCCTTGACATTCCGTCTCTTTTCGATGACTCATATTCCAAAAACAAATCAGCCCCCAAGCCGTACGCATTCGGCTTCGGCGCAGGGTTCAAGCTCTTCAAGTTGATTCAGGTGAAGACTCAGTACATATGGGGTCCGGGAGGATACCTTCCCAGAGGGCTCTCCCTAAACGCGGGAATAGAATTCTTCATCTGATTATGCTGATTTCTTATAAGGGGGCTTTTAGCCCCCTTTTTTTTATGCTCTTGACTATTAATAAAGTATATATAATATCTAATATATGTTTGCAGTTTACGGTTCGGCTATTAAAAATCTTGATGCCATCGCTTTCAGGAAGTATCTGATTCCTCCGGAACTGCTTATGGAGGATGCTGCTGTTGCGGCCGCAAATGCCATGATTTTCAAGTGGTCCTTCTCTTCATGTTCGCTTGTCTGCGGCGACGGAAACAACTCGGGAGACGGATTCGCTCTTGCCAGACACCTTTCAAACAGGGGAATAGACGCAACCGTCATACTTCTCGGAAAGAAAAGCAGATTCTCAAAAATAACGCTTCTCAATTTTAAAATTCTCAAAAAGATGAAAATAAAAATATTTGAAAATCCTTCTGCGGCGAAATTCAAGAAGCTTATCAGTGAATCCGATGTCATCGCCGATGCAATTTACGGAACAGGATTCAGAGGCGAACTAAGCAAAAAAATGAGACCCTACTTTAAAGCTGTAAACACTTCTGCAAAGAGAGTCATATCCCTTGACGTGCCTTCAGGATTGAACTGTGATACAGGAGAGAGCGACAGAGACTGCATCACTGCGGATATTACAGTCACTTTCGGCGCTGTAAAAGCCGGCCTTTTGTGGAATTCGGCCGTTGGAAAATCAAAGGAGCTTCTGATAGCTGACATCTCTTTGCCCAAGGAAATCATACTCAAAGAGAAAAACTTCATAATCGCGGAAAAAGAGATTCTTTCACTTTTAGCGGCACATGAGAAAAAAGCGAAGGAAGGGTGGATTCACAAATCACAGAGGGGAAGAGCGAGCTTCATCGGCGGAAACAGAGGCATGGAAGGTTCGATACAGCTTGCTTCGGAGGCCGCCCTCAAGACGGGAGCGGGAATTGTCTATACATACATGCTGTCGCCGGCTAAAAAGAAATTCTTTCCTGAGATAGTCTTTTCGCTTACCCTGAAAGAGGCGATGAAGCAATCGAAAGTTTGGATTGCGGGCTGCGGTATGGGCACCGGAGATGATGCGCTCGAAGCTCTTGATTGTATAAACAAAAACAGAGCAGACTCCATTGTTCTTTACGATGCGGACGCGCTCAATTTGATTTCTAGAATGAATGAGAAGAAGAAGAAAAGATTTCTAAAAAACTCAGTGATAACTCCTCATCCGAAGGAGTTCTTGAGACTTTCAGGCAAAAGATTTTTGAACATAAAAGAGAAGATTTCCTGTGCGGAGGAGTTTTCGCGCGATTATAAATCCGTTGTAGTTCTAAAATCGCCGCCCACTATAGTAACAGATTCCAAAACCACGATTATCTTTCCGAACATGAGCAAAAAACTCGCGACTGCCGGCTCGGGAGACGTGCTATCAGGCATAATAGGAGGGCTTTTGGCAAGAGGATTCTCTCCAATGACGGCATCATCTCTTGGCGTATTCATACATTTTTATGCGGGCTTTTATTCTGCTTCGGAAAACCCGACGGCTTCCGAATTTCTTAAAAACATATCAAAGCCAATCAAAGAGGTCTTAAATGCGTAGAGTTTTTGTCTTGTTGATCGCACTGTCCTCACTTCTCTTCCTCTTCTGCAACAACGCTCAGCCGGAGAACTGGAAAGTCATCTCTTATTTCCTAAATGTGACTGACGTTGACTATGACCTCAATTTTGTTTATGCGGCCACCTCTTCGGGGATAATTGCCGTGGACAGGTTCACAGACGAGGTAAGGACAGTAGTCTCATTCAGAAAGGCGATGACTGATATTCCGTTTAAAAATCTTATATCGGATTCTTACTCGTCTTACAATTTATACTTTACCGGACGAAACTTCATCTACCATTACGACTGGTTCAATGACACCATATACTTCTGCAAGATATCATCAATCAAAGGAGAGGTTGTAAAAAAGCTGGGCCTCAGTCAGGACAGCATCTTTGCAATGGTCGGAGAGAATGTCTTCGCGTCGCTTAAATACCCTATGTCTGACTCAGGATGGGTTTTCAGAGGAAGCGCGGAGAATATTGAATGGGACAAGGACAATTCAGACTTGACCAAATTTCCCCAGCTTACGCCTTATAAAAAATATTTTAATGACAAGGAGTATGACTACACTGCTTATGCGGAGGTGTACAATGACCTTTTCATAGGAACAAACGGCGCGGGTCTTTTAAAAATCAACAAATTCACAAAAGAGGAGAAGCATTACAAATACGGAACCGGTTCTCTCAATGCAAGGGCTATGGCTCTTGACTCTTTCGGGTTCATATGGCTGGCAGGCGCGAATACTCTCAATATTACAAGGTACAATCCTCTTAAAGATGAATTCGAGTACTTCCGATCGGATTACTATACTGCAGTTCCGGACAATCAGATAATTTACATAAGCGCATCGAAAAAGAACATACTGTTTTTGACTGAATTCGGTCAGGCATTCTATTACTCTCTGGATGACAAGAGATTTTATCCTATAGAAAGAGAGGCGGGCGCGATTCTTTTTAGAGCTTTCCCGGTCAGCGATAAAGTATTTCTTGCTTCCAACGATTTGGGTGTCGGAGTCATAGACATTGACTCGAGAGAGTTTACACAGCTTTCCGACCGACTCTCATCAGTTATAAACGTCGAGTATTTCAATGACACCGTTTATGCGGTCTCTCAGAACTCTCTGTTCAAAGCGAAGTTCGGCGACTCAATATTCGCAAAAGTCGAATTTCCTTTTCCCACTTTTATAATCTACCAGTATATGAAAAATGATGACGCCGAGATACTTCTTGACAACGCATACATCCACATCAAACTGAAAGGAGAAGACAAATTCAGCTCAAATCCGAACAATCTTTTCGGGGAGTTCTATGACCTGGCATTTGACGGTGAGAATTGCTTTATAGCATCCACCGAGGGTTTCGGAATTTTTCCCCTGAAAACAAAGACGTGGAAAATATACAACAAAAGAAACTCTCCGCTCCCTTCATCAGGGTTCCTTAACGTGATTCCCTTCAGGGGATTTCTCTTCCTCAATTCACAGAACGGACTCACAAGATTCCACTACAAAAATCCCGCTCTCAATGATTAGAATATTCTTTCTCTTTTCCTGCATTCTTTGCTTTCTGCCGGCATGTTCCGAGGGGATATCCGGAATTTACATCAACAGATACGCAGCCTCAAGTTCAAGGTTCTACACCCTTGTCTCTAAAATGAAAGACAACAAATTCAATGCCGCAGTAATAGACGTAAAATATGACAGAGGAGAGGTGGGACTTCCTCTGCCTGATGAATTCGGATTTCTTTCTTCCTATGAAAAAATAAACGACATCAAAGAAAAGATCGACACTCTGAAAAAATACAATATAAAGCCGATTGCGCGCATCGTATGCTTCAAAGACAACATACTGGCAAAGACGGACAATTACAGATATGCTCTTAAATATTCTGACGGAGAACTCTTCCGCGACGCCTCAGGAGCCATGTGGGTATCCCCATATTCGGATTTTGTCAGAAAGTACCTTATCTCTGTCGCAAAAAAGGCGGCAGAATACGGATTTGAGGAGATTCAGTTTGATTATATCAGATATCCGACGGACGGAATCAACGGGATTCTCTCTTTTCCCGACCATAACGGAATGAACGGATTTGACATCGTGATCGATTTTCTCAGAGAGGCATATTGCGAGCTTAAGCCGTACGGAGTCGACGTATCATGCGATGTTTACGGATACACCGTCTGGTTTGACTCTCTTCACTATGTGATGCAGCAGCTGGAGGGTATGGCTCAGGTAGCCGACATTGTTTATCCGATGGTGTATCCTTCGCATTTTTCGGATTCTCTTTACTCCTCGAAAACAAAGGAAAAGAGAACTTACGACATAATATTCGATTCCGGAGAAAAGTCCGTTAAAAGGATAGCCCGGTATCAGACCAAGACTGTGCTTTACATTCAGGATTTTAAATGGAAATCTTCAAAGATGGGTTTCGATTATGTCAACAATCAGATAAAAGGAGCGATAGACAGCGGCGCTGATGGATTTATCCTTTGGGACCCTTCTTCCGATTATTCATATTTCAATCTTGACAGAAAGGAAAATTTCAAGGATAATAGCGATGGATTTGACTATACGGAAAAGTCGGAGGAGCCGTAATGCGTGAGACAGCAGTTTGGATTTTCAGAGAGTTTAAAAAGATTTTGACGCATAAATTTTGCTGGTATTCGGCTTTCTTCACACTTTGGACTCTTTTTCTTCTTTACAACAACAATTTTTTCTATCCTTTCTACTTCTGGATAGTCTATTCATCCCTTGTTCTCCTGGCAGTTCCGGTTCTCTTTATAATCGCAGTTGAGGATAAGAAAACTCTCGTCCGCATTCTTTACGCTCTCTTCACTGCGGCCGCTGTTTTTCTTGCATTCTATCTGATTCACCTGAAAGGCGCCGAAAGAGACATCGCTAAAAATGAGGTTCTCAACGTTCTTTTGATTTTTTCTTTTCTTCCGATAATAGCGTACATGCTCATTACAAAAGAATTCTTTCTTTCAAGATGGGGATTTTCGCCCGGCAGAGCGAGAGAGGCATTCTTAATCACTCTCGTTTTTTCGGCGGCAGCGGCCGGAATAGCTTACTTTGCTTCATATAACCCACAGTTTACAAAGATGTACCCAATGATACGGGCTATGAAAGCCGGAGGTTTTGAGTTTTTCAAATACGAAGTCGGATTTTTACTCTTCTTTTTTCTGTGGGAATTTTATTTCAGGGGAGCGATGCTATTTTCTTTTGTTAAATCCGTTGATTCAATTCCGGTAGCGGTTTTGATGCAGGCTGTTATATTCGCATTTGCGCACATTGGGAAGCCCGGTCTTGAGACAGTATCTTCACTCTTTGGAGGAATCGCACTGGGAGTGATTGTTCTGAGAATGCGCACATTTGTTCCGGCGGCAGTGATTCATTTCATACTTGCTCTGACCATGGATATCATCTCTGTTTTCTTCAAACAGAGGTGAAGAGTTCGCTTCTGAACTCCTTCGATTCTCTTTTTGCCTCTTCTATGCTTTTTATTTTGTTTTTCTTCAAGCCGTTTAAAAGTGTGTCAGCAATTTCAATAAGCAGTTCTAAATCATTGTCATAGAAGGTTGCCACAGTTCTGAAAAATGCCTCATCTGTCTTTTCAAAGCGGGGATTGCATATCACGTTTGTTTTAAATATGTTGCTGAATACATTTTCGTTCGAAATATTTTCAATCAGTTTGTCTGAGTCATTCTCCTTTAAAGAGAGAAGCCATTCTTTTGATATTCTGCTCTTCGATACATTTTTAAAGAGATTTTTATTTGACAAGGATTTTATCATCTGCTCTTTTGTGCTTTTCTCGGTTGTGAAGCCGAACCTTGTCCTGTACTTTACAAACCTGAAAAGGCGCGTCGGGTCCTCTTCAAAGAGATTCTCTCTGTTTGCTCTGAGAACCCTGTTTTCAAGGTCGCAGATTCCGTTCAATACATCAATCATCCTTTCAGTTCTGATGTCATAGGCGATGCTGTTCAGAGTAAAATCCCTTCTTCTGAGGTCGTCTGACAGGTCTGATGGAGTTACTGCTGGCAGCATCCCCGGTTTTTCGTAATTCTCTTTTCTCGCGGTCACAACATCTATGGAGAGTCCCTCGTATTCGACTGTTGCGGTCATGAAGAGGGATTCTTTCACATTCGACCTATCAATGCCAAGAATCTTTGTCAATTCTGAGACGAAGCCTTCAAAATTCCCGGTTACGGTGATGTCTATGTTACAGACGTCTTCATAGCCGAGAAGCATGTCGCGAACAGCTCCGCCCACGATGAAGAATTCATATTCTTCTTTGGGGGATATTTTTTTTAACAGCGAGAGAATGTCATTCAGGCGCATAAAAAAAGGGGGGATTTAAATCCCCCCGGTTTCTTTTAAAGTCTTTTCTTTGCTTTGTCCAGATACTTCTGGGCTTTCTCATGGTTAGGGTCTGCCTTCAGAACCTCTTCGAACTTTTTGATGGCTGTTTTGTAATCGCCAGCAAGATAGGCCATGTAGCCCTCTTCATAAACCTTCTCAGGATCGATTTTCTTGGTTTCAGTCTTTACAGTCTCTTTCTTTGTCTCGGTTTTGTTCGCGTCCTTCTCAAGGTTCTTTATATGGTCCTTTGCCTCTGCATTGTTCTTGTCAAGAAGAAGAAGAGCATTCCATTCTGAAATCGCGGATTTAGCCCATCCTTTCTGTTCATACATTAAGGCATTCTCTTTGTACGTCTTTATCATCTGAGCTTTTTTGGTGTTGGCCTCCTGCATATATGCAAGAACCGTCGGATCGTCCGGAGAGAGCTTCTGCGCCTCGTCAAGCTTTAGAAGAGCGCCTGCAATGTCGCCCTTATTCAGCTTTTCCTTCGCCTCTTTGGCAAGAGACACAGCTTTATTCTGGTTTATCTCTTCCGTGTCATCCTTCTTATTGAGTTTAATGTTTATTTCGCTTGTTGCGTTGGAAGTGACGGAAAACTCTCTCTTCTGCCATTTGTAATTGTTTGATTCTATTTTGATTTTATATTTACCCGGTTTTATCTGCATCTTTACGTATCCGTTGGCTACCGCTATCGGTTTAATATCCATGTCTTCAAATGTTATCGTTGCGGGAAGAAGCTTGTTTGAGGAATTATCGACTACATTTATTATGAGCGTTCCGCTTGTCTGTTTCTTTTGCGGCGCAGAACCGAAATTGTACGAGTATGAAACTCCGAGGTCTATTCTCGGTTTAAGCGAAGGGTCTCCGGCAGTGAAGAGCTCCGCATGAGTGAGTCCGCCTGAAATATTGAATCCTGCTATCATGTACTCGAGCCCCATGTTGACATCTCTTCCTGTCACCTCTCCAACGAAATTGAGATTGGGTATTATCGGAATCTCAGCTCCTTCGAAGAGACCGAACATGTAGTTGGTTGCTCCGGCAAGCACTGAATCGTCAAGAAAAGCCGCTGTGGAGAGATACCTGCCCCTGCAGTAGCCGACAAA
>JAQVDU010000128.1 GCA_028698175.1 bacterium
TCAAGGGCTCTCTGCGTCTTCTCTTCGATTATCGAGAATGTAGCGAAGTAGATTCCTATCATGACGGGAATAAGCATCACATAGAGGGGCATCTGAATAATTATCAGCGAAAGGATCCTCTCCTTTATCTGAAAGTCGAGTATGAAAGGAAACGTCTTGGATGCGAGTTCTACCGATTGTGAGAAGAGGTGTGATGATACATCGTTAAGATTGGCGAATCTGTAAACCAGAAATACTATGAGAAGCATCTGCCCTATCACCAGAAACGGCAGCATAAAGATAATCATAAGCGTATTCATATCCTTCGATGCAAGAAACCACTCTTTGAATATTATGTTTTTCAATATTCGTTTATTCATTGTTTCTGCCCTCAGCCATGACCTTCATATACGCCTCTTCAAGAGAGGCGGATTTTTCAAAGATTTCCTGTACGTCTATGCTGGCTCCGACAAGCTTTTTTATCATTTCGCTCTTTATTTCATCGTCTTCCGCTTCTATCTCAATATCACCGTTTGAGACACCAATTTTATTCTGAGAGAGAACCGATTTTACTTTTTCAATCGTATCTTTTGTTTTGAGAATCAGAACGCGCCTGAAATACTTCTTTTTGAGCTGAGATGGGGTCTGCATCTCAAGGAGTTTTCCGTTTATTATCGCTATTCTGTCCGAGAGTTCGTCGGCTTCTGTCAGATTGTGCGTGCAGAGTATTATGGTGCGCCCCTCTTCCTTCAGTTTCTTGATTATTTTTTTAATGTTTAAAGCCGATTCCGGGTCAAGTCCTGATGTCGGTTCGTCAAAGAAGAGAATCTTCGGCTCGTGCACCATCGCCCTGCATATTGCCAGTCTCTGCTTCAAACCCTTGGAGAGGGAGGAGACGTTTTCTTTTCTTCTCTCCTGAAGATCAAACAATTCAAGATACTTGTTTACCTGACTCTCAACATTTGTTTTTTTGTAAAATCCGGCGAAGAATCTCAAATTGGCCTCAAGAGACATCTTTTCATAGAACCCCGGAGTCTCAGTCAAAAGACCGACAGTTTCATGGATTGCCGCCGGGTTCTTCGAAATGTCTGCGCCGAAAACCTCTGCACTGCCTGACGTAGGCATAATCATTCCGGCAAGCATCCTGACGGTTGTTGTTTTTCCGGCTCCGTTGACACCGAGAAAAGAGAGGACTTCCGCCTCTTCAACTTCTATGGAGAGGTCTCTTATCCCGCGGTTGTTGGGAAATATTTTTGTGAGATTATCCGTTTTTATTGCTGTCATGATGCCAGTATAGCGGATAAATGGAATATGTCAAGAATTTGAATTCAGTCAGGATTTGTTCTCCGAATACTTTTCTCCGCTCTTTATCTTCAGCTGATGGAGGTCATAGAGCCTGTGAAGCGACAGAAGCCAGGAAAGGGTCGACTCTGCTCCTTCATTGAGATTTACGCCGAGAGAGTGTATTCCGTCCCTTGAGCCCCCGCTGTTAAAGTCATATACGTTTCCGCCCACGTCATTGTTTCCCAAAAACCAGTCTATGCCGAGCTCAATAACCTCTTCATAGTAAGGATCCTTTGTGTACTTATAACCTTCGTATGCCGCGTCTATTATCGCCGCGATTTCCACGGGCTGCTGGTCGAATTTTGCTTTCACTTTGTCTCTCTTCATCCATCCCTTATTTCCTATTAGAGAGAGTCTGTTGTTGACTTTGTCAGTCTGAATGTCCATTATCCACCTGAATGTGTTTTTAGCGGAGAGAAGAATCTTTTTCTCGTCGAAGAATCCGCCGTATGAAAAGAATGCCTGCGGTATTCTGGCATTCTCATAGGAGAGGATATCCTCAAGCCACATCCAGTCCTTATCCTTGTTGTTATTCAGCTGGTCAAGCATTCTCTTTATCAGAACTGTGGAAATATTCTTCACTTCAAGGTCGCCCGGATAGATGGAAAGGTAAAATACTGAGCCAATAACTACAAACGACCATGCTCTCGGAGAAGTAAAATGAGTCACGTTGGATATTATTTTTTTGAAAAGATTTATTGAAATTATGTGAATCGCATTATTCGGAGCGTGTTTCAGACAATATCCGAGAGCCCACACCATTCTCCCCGCCGTGTCCTCTGATATTTTTGTATCAGTCCAAATTCTCTGGTAATTCATAAAATTTCTCACGCCTTCAGCGTTGTCATCGTATGCGTAAAGAAGAAAGGACAAATATCTTGTTATATACTCAATGTTTTCATCGCTCTTGGACATATTCCAATTCTTGACCGCCACAATGAGGGCTCTTGCATTGTCATCGGTTGTGTAACCGAATTCTCGGTTGGGTATGTTCATTGTGCAGTGCTGGAAGATTCCGGTGTCATCCGTCATTATCTTGAAGTGGTTCAGGTTTATCTCTGGGAGTATCGTCCTCTTTATGGCTGAACTCTTCTTCATCGTGTCGGAATAATTTTCTATCGCTCTTGTGAAGACTTTTTCGAATTTATCTGCTACGGAATCCCACACAAACTCCCGTCCGTAGTCATAGGCATTCTTCCTGTACTGTGAGAAGTTCTTTTCGTTCTCCAGAAGAGCATTCACCGCATCAGCTATCGCATCCTCATCTTTGAAGGGAACCAGAATCCCCCTCTCTTCAGCCAACAGCTCTTCAGCATACCAGTAAGGAGTGGAGACGAGCGCCTTTCCGCACGTGAGAGCATAGGCGAGTGTTCCTGAGACAATCTGCTCTTTTGAAAGGTACGGTGTGAGGTAGATGTCGCTGGCTATTAGGAATTTTATGAGCTCCTTTTTTGTGACGAAATAATTGAAAAACTCGACGTTCTCTTCAATTCCGTATTTTTTTACGAGCAGTTCAAGGGACATTCTGTATTCCTCTCCGAACTGTTTCTTCACTTCAGGGTGGGTTGTTCCGAGGATTATGTAGAGGATATTAGGATGCTTCTTTGCTATCTTTGAAATGGCTTTTATTCCGTACTCTATTCCCTTGTTCGGATTTATAAGGCCGAATGTAAGAATTATTTTCCTGCCGGAAGCGTTAAAGTCGCTCTTATAGTAAGAACTGTCCATGAATGACACATTCGGAGCTCCGTGCTCTATAAAGACTATCTTCTTTTCAGGGATTTTATATATATTTTTCAGTATGTTTATAGCTCTTCTCGCAAGCACTACTACATAAACCGAGTTAGATGAAAGCTCTTCGATAACTGTTTTTTGTCCGATTGAGGGATTCTCTAAAACCGTGTGAAAAGTCGTCACTATCGGCTTTCTCAATTTGTTAACCGTATCGAGGATGAAATTCCCGTCATACCCTCCGAATATTCCGAATTCATGCTGAATGTTGACAATGTCAATGTCGCTGTTATTTAAGAAATGGGCTGCATTGATATAATTTTTCCTGTTCTGCTGATTGATTTCAAACTTGACTTCTGCCGGATATGAATAAAAATTATCCTTGTCGGATATGGCTACCACAAGAGTATTTGGATTCTCTTGTTCGTTTATTTTATGAAGTTTCGAAATATTCTTAACTATATCGTTTGTAAATGTTCCTATTCCGCACTCTCTGGGAATATATGTGGATATAAATCCAATTTTCGGTTTTTTAACTGATACTTTTTTCATCAATCCTCCCTTAATTCTTCAAATAATCAAGAAGTCTGTCCAATTTTGCAAAGGCGAGGCAGACTGAAGAATCAGCCGCTCCGTAATACATATATATTTCTTTTGTCTCTTCGTGATAGATTACTCCTGTGGGGAAAGTCACTGATGTTACATCTCCGGTTCTTTCATAAGATTTCTTCGGACCGAAGACCCATTCGTCAGACCTCTTTATAAGTTTTGTCGGGTCATTAAGGTCAAATAGCGCAAGCCCGGCTCTGTAAATTGATCCTGATGCAGTCTCTCTAACTCCGTGATAGATTATCAGCCATCCGTCTTTCGTGCGTATAGGCTGAGGACCCAAACCGACTCTGTGGCAGTCCCAGGAACCCGGACGCGCCTGAAGTATTACTTTATGGTCTCCCCAATGTTTTAAATCAGGAGAGAATGAAATCCATATATGCGCCTCTCCTCTTATTATAGGTCTATGAATCAAAGCATATCTCCCCTTAAACTTATTTGGAAAGAGACAGGCATCCTTGTCTTCAGGCGGGAGAAGAGTGCCCATTCTTTTGAATCTTCTGAAATCTTCAGTGAGAGCGAGTGATACTACCGGACCGCCTTTTGAGAAGGAGACATATGTTATTGCGTATTTTTTCAAATCCCTCATATAAACTATTCTGGGATCTTCAAGACCCCACTCCTGCTCCATATATCTTTCAGTAGGATATAAAACCGGCTTTTTTGAAATCTTCCAATTTGTTTTTCCGTCATCACTG
>JAQVDU010000036.1 GCA_028698175.1 bacterium
GATATATGCTTCCGGATGAGAAGAAGAGGAGAGGTTTGAAGAGCGAATGGTTCAAAGAATGGACAAGTGCTCCAAAGAGCCCGAGAAGCATTACGGCAGGATTTGAGAATGCCTTTCCGGCAAGCATCATTCCTATTCCGATTCCTATGATACCCATGTTTTCGATTGAAGAGTATGCAAGGAGCTTCTTTATGTCCTTTTCAAACATTGCATAGAGTATCCCGGTAAGAGCGGTCACCGAAGAAACTGCGATTACCGTTCCGGCAACAGCGAAAGACGGAAAATCAATCATAAGCGCAAAGCGCAGTATTCCGTATATCCCCATCTTGAGCATTATGCCTGACATGAACCCGGAGACGTTCGATACAGAAGCCGGATGAGCCTTGGGAAGCCAGCTGTGAAATGGCGTAAAACCCGACTTTATCCCGAAGCCGAAGAAGAGCAGAAGGAAACCAATCTGCGGAATAATTCCAGGAGAATTGAGAGCGGCTTTGAACGAGAGAATATCGTATGAACCGGCGGCTTTTGCCAGAATTAAGAATCCTGACATTATCATGAGAAATCCGATGTGCATGTAAATAAAATACTCTAGCGCGGCCTTTTTCGCTTCATCCTTTTCATTTTCAAAGAGAATCGCAAAGAAGGATGAGAGTGACATTGCCTCCCATATTAAGAGAAAAGCAAAGATATTCTTCATTGCCGGCAGCAGAACCATTGATAGCACAAGAAGATTAAAGGAGAGGTAGAGAAGATTGAACTGCCTTTTTTTTGCATAACTTTTAAGATAATCAATAGAATACAATGTTGTCAGGACTGAGCCGAGATAAACAATGAGAAGAAAAAATGCGGAGAGAGGATCTATCCTCACCGCGATTTCTTCAAAAGGGAAAGGAAGAAAAAGAATCTTTTCAAAAGTGCAGCCCGTAAAGAGGGACTGAGCAACCGGAACCATTCCTGTAGCAGATGAAAGAGATACAGTGACAAAGGAGAATATAGGTTTTCTTTGGTTTTTCACCTTCAACCCGATTACTGTTCCTGCAAAAAGCAGGATAACGGATATGAAGTATAAGTTCAGAACTTCTCCTTTAAAAGCTGTTTTTCAAGTTCAAACATTATATCCTCCCTCTTGGGACGCCTCATTAAAAGCTCTGAAAATCCCCTGTCCTGCATCAGATATGATATAAGGGAGAGGGTTTTAAGGTGGTTTCTCTGGTTGGAGGATATTATAATGAAGAGGGTGCAAAGCATCTCTTTCTTCTCTCCGTAGGGAAAAGGGTTCTTGAGAAAGCATATTGCCACAAACTGTTCGTCTGCGTCTGTTATTATAGGTTTCTTCGGATGTGGTACTGCGGCTCCCATTCCTATGTACGTGGGTATTGTCTCTTCCCTCTCCACAAGATAGGATAGGAGGGTCTCGCTCTCTATTCTTTTTGAGAGAGGCAGAAGGTTTATCGCATTTGAGAGAACGCTTTTGATATCAGTTCCCTCTATGTCATAGTATATTCCGCCGCTTTTTATAAGCTCCGCAAGGTATGCGGGCTTTTCAATGTTCTGAAGCTTCATGAATTCGCCTGTAATGCTGTTTCTATTGTTAAGCATCCACTCGCTTATTTCGCCCTTGTTGAACCTGTACTGTTTGTTTATTCTGTAAAAAGGTATCTCATTCCTCTTAATGAGGCGCATTATGTCCTTTTCACTGATTTTCAACAATGACGAAATGTCTTTGATCCTTAAATCCAATATGTAATCCTTTGAGATAGTTATTATAGTTAGCGATAATTAAAAGTCAACAACATTTCATTTATCAACAAACTTCAGAAAACTACATTTCTGCCAAATGCGCATCCTGAAGCATCCTGAATCGGCTTGACAAGCACAAATCCAATAAAATACCAAAGCAAAAAGAATCCTGTGACAATTCCGGCAGAGGCGCTTCCGCCGGCTATAAAATCATTGGCATATGATTGAGCAACGCTCCTATTGAATTCTTTTTCGTATTCTTCGCTCCTATTTGACCTTTTAATGTATGGTGTAAATGTATTGTTAGTGTAACCTAATGAAATAAGCATTACTATACCGATGGGAATAATCAGTTTTGTAAAGAGATTTTTGATGACAGAATTTTCTTCCATATCCATATCACTCGGAGAGCTCAACAACAAAACGAGAATACTAAATGTCACGAAACCGTAAACCGCTCGAATGATGTTTCCACCATCCTTATCATGCATAAACGCGACCTCTTTGCCCAGTATTTCAGAATAATCGTTTTTTTTGCTATTAGTGCCTGTCTCTTGACTATAAGACACAAAAGAAAAAATCAGAATGCAGATAAATATAATGGCTTTCTTTAAAAACTCTTTCATATGAATATTTTATACATAAAAAAGCATCAAGTCAACATTTCAAACAGCCTGTCTGTCGCATATTCTTGATATAAATATTATTGATTTTAAATGTAAATATGATACACTTTTAAAGTGAACCAATAGGAGTTTTTTATTAAAGCAAAAACACTGATCTTTTTTATATTTTTTCCATCAATTTTCCTCTTTTCGCAGGAAGTGCAGAGCGATAAAGAGTCTTCAAATTCATATGAAGACAGTACATTATTCAATGATTCGACCTCCGGGGATTCCACTTTAATGCTTAAAGATCTGCTCTCAGATCTCGGTCTTCCTGAAAACTCAGCTGATCCATTTGTCGCAAGTGCTGATTATCTTCTGGGTTATGAAGATGGAAAGAATGATGTCTTTGTTTCAATATGGCCTGTCTGTTACGGCATAAGCTGCGTTACGGCAGTCATACCGTATTTTTTAACCTACAAACCATCTAAAAGCAAAATAGCAAACAAATCATCTGATTATATAATGGGTTATACAAAAGCCTTCAATGAAAATTCAAAAAAAACTCACACTACAGTTTCCTTTCTGTCTTCGATATTCTTTTTAATTATCATTTTTAAGTTAGTTCTACCGCTTGGTGGAATATTCTCTGATTATAATTAAGATTTCTGGCAACTGTTAGTCAGCGCCTGTTTGTTTTTCAGTTTGAATAAAAATCGTCTGCAACATCGCTTTAATGATTTTCACTGTTTAGAGAACCCTTGACTATGCTTGCCGGCGGAATATAATACCCATTATGGATAAAATAGTGAAAAAGCTTGCCGTACTCTTCCTGTTTCTTTTATCCCTCCTCTTCAACATGTTTTCAAGCATCAACATTCCTCTTGTTTTATTGATTTTTGTCTTCATAGCCCAGTTCGCTTCTCTTTTCCTTTACGGGCTTAACAAAAAATTCTATGACGTTCATCTCTATTTTCTCGTAGCATTCTCCTTCCTCATCCCCTTATATCCGACGGACTACAGGTCATTCGGGTATTTTATCTTTCTTTTGTTTCCTCCCATTCTCATGCTTCTGAAGCGCGACACGGTCAAGAGCGTCTATGCTCTCGTCTTCTCGGCTCTCCCTACAGCTCTTTACCTTGCATCCTTCTTCAGCTTCACCGAATTCTTTTATCTCTCTCTTCTGGCTTCTTTTGATATATTCGCTTCTTTCTTCATATTCAAGGAGAGAAAATCCACGGAGAAAGTAAAGAGCCAGTTTGATAATTACAACGCAAAGAGCAACCTTATAAACGTTTCGCCCTTCATGCCCAACAAAGAGCGCGTGATGGAGAGTGAAACTTCATACGGCAGGAAGATAATAAGCCAGATTGAAGAGGCTGTCTGCGCCATAGTCGAAATTGCCGCAAAGTGCATTGACGCCCGCTCCGTAATATTCATGATATACGATGAAGAGAATGATTCTCTCTTCATAGAGAGCGGCGTTTCATCGTCCCCGATAAACACAAAAAAGAACATAGCAGAGAAAAACAATATTCTCTACTGGGTGGTTAAAAACAGAAAAGAGATTTCCGACAATCTCTTCATAGGCGACCCCAAAAACCTCTGCCTTTACCCTAACGAAGAGGTGATACGCTCAATAATAGCGGTTCCGGTACTCTACGGAAACCACGTTTCCGGAGTTCTGTTTTTTGACTCAAGCGAAGAAAACCGCTTCACTGTAAAGAACATTGAAACGACGAAGCTTTTCGCAGATGAGATAAGCAGGATATTCTCTTTTGCGCAGTATGCAGAGCAGGCAAAAACGGAAGCGACTTACCTCTCCCTGCTCAACGATTTCGCCCACAAGCTGAGCCGCACCCTTGTTTACAGCGAGATACTGCAGATAATTTCCGACGCAGTATCCAGCTTCTTCACGTTCTCGCATTCATTCGTAGCTTCCGTTGAGGGAGCTCAGGCAAAAATGCTTTTTTCGTCTGACAAAAATTTCTCGGATTCATTTAAAGTTGAGAATTCGTTTCTCTTTCTCGCCACTGCTGAGAGTGAAATATTTTACAAGACAAACCTTCAAAAGCGCGAAATTCCGCTGCCTGTTCTTTACAGGGGGGAGAACCTCCGCAGAATTGATTTTGCGCTATCCCTTCCCATTTTTCAGACAGGCGGCAGAACAGATTATTTCATATTCGCATCAGACAAAAAGAACATCGATATCGGACCTGCCGCTCAGATAGTGTTAAACTTTATTTCCGACATTTCAAAGACAGCGGTTGAAAAGTCGATGCTCTACGAGCAGACAAGGGAGCTCTCCATAAAAGACGGACTCACGAATCTGCACAACCACAGATACTTTCAGGAAGAGCTCACAAAGATGATGAACAATTCAAAGCGAACAGGCGGACGCCTTGCAGTAGCTCTCATAGACATTGATTTCTTTAAAAAGTTCAATGACACTTACGGGCATCAGACGGGAGACCTAGTTTTGAAGCACCTCTCAAAAATAATGTCTTCATCCGTGAGGCAGACAGACCTTGTCGCGAGGTACGGAGGAGAGGAGTTTGTGATAGTTCTCTCAAATATCACTCAGGATTCTCCGATGGCATTGCTTGAGCAGATAAGGCGCAAAGTGGAGACGACCCCTCTTGCTCACGAGTCCCTCTCTGAGCCGCTCTCCGTAACCATAAGCATAGGATATTCCACTTTTCCGAATGATTCGGATTCCAAGGTTGACATTATCAAGATGGCAGACCAGGCGTTATACGATGCTAAGAAGAGCGGAAGAAACCAGGTCAAGAATTACAGCAGATAATCCTTTATTTTCTTATAAAGCGAATAAGTCGAATAAACGTCCCTCGAGCAGTACTCAGCTATCTCTCTGTACTTCTTTTCATTGAAATACCTCTGCACATCCTTGCCTGATATTCCCTCTTCCTTCGGATTTGACGTACCGTATATTTTGCAGTATGTCTCAAGGTTGATTCCCTTAATATTGCCGTTGAAGGTAAAGACGTCATAAAGGTCAATGTGTTCATCCCGCCTGAATCTATTCGTGTTTATGTTCCTTGTCGGCTTCACTCCCAGAAGGGACGCCCTGAGGGCTATAAAGGGGCAATCGAACCTGAGGCCGTTGAAAGTTATGAACTTTCCCGCATTGGCAATCCTGTCATAAAAAGCCTTTATGATCTCTTCTTCCGAGCAGACAATGAACCTGTAGTAATAATCGTCTTTTTTATAGTCATTTGCATTTGAAAATAGGTTCTTCTCCTCTCTGTTCTGATAGAACGTCTCAATCTCTTTTTTTTCGTTTTGAAGTATCGATATTGCGGCTATTTCTCCGGTCATAGCATTCAGTCCGAGCATCTCCTCAGGATTCTCGTTTTCCCTGCTCTTCTCCTTCAGGTATTTTCTTGTTCCTTCGTCAAGGTTTTCCCAGCCGCGCCCTATTGTCTCTATGTCAAAGCACATTTCAATCATTTTTCCTCCCTGTTAAACCTATCTTTGAAAATATTCTTCTCAGCTCCTGAGGCGTATTCGCTATGAACGTAGGGTTCGCTCTCTCCAACTCCATTTTTTTTGAGTATCCGTATTTTACGCCTATGGAATCAAGATTGTGGAATTTTGCTCCTTCAATGTCAGATTCCCTGTCTCCCACCATTATCAGCTCTCCGACTCTTCTTGCCGGCTTTTTTGCCAAAGCCAGTCTGATGAGCTCCTGCTTGGTTGAATTTCTTCCGTCCATTTCGCTTCCGAAGACTCCGCTGAAATAGTCAATGAGCCCGTACATTCTTAATATGCGCCTCGCGTAGATTCTCGGCTTTATCGTCGTCAGATAAACGATACTATTGCTTTCTTTAAGTTCCCGCAGAATAATCTCTATCTGCGGGTAAACTCTGTTGTTTTTTATCCCATTTTCCGCAAAATACTCTCTGTAAAATATTATGGCTGAATCTATCCTCTTTTCATTTTTCGTTTGGAGAATTTCTTTATATATCAGTTTGAGCGGCTCTCCTATGTAATGCTTCAGGTCGTCCCTTGTGACTCCGTGAACGGATGATTTTTCAAGCGAATAGATAAGCGAGTCCAGTATCCCGTCTTTCGAATCCGTCAAAGTTCCGTCCAAATCAAAAATCGCTCCGCAGTATTTTTTATGCATTGAACTCCTTCAATAAGCTTTCCAGCCTTCTTATCTTTTTTAGAATAAAATACCCTTCCTCTCTCTCCTCAACTGACATTTCGCTTAAATGCCCCTCAAGGTAAAGATAAGAGCTCAAAAAATCATGATACGCCCTCCGGCTGGATTCTTTCGAGTCGAGTCTTTGAAGCTCTTCCTTTAAAACGAAAAATAATTTTTCGACGCTCTCCGTCTGATACTCCTGTCTTCTCAGTATTTTAAGCGATTTGGCCGCATAGTCGAATGCTTCAAGGTCCTTTATTATGTTCTCCGGATAAAAGATAAGCTCAGCTTTCGTGAGTGTGTGCATTTGTCTCCCTTCTCTGTACAGGAATTCAATGCTGTTGACGGAAAGAGGCTCAAGGTGTGAAGAGAAGCTTCTCTTATTTCTGTACATTCCCCTGGCAATAAGCGTGTGCCTGCCCATCACAGGAGAGAAAATTTCGATGAGAGCGGATGTCTCCCTGTATCTGCTTTTTTTTATCACCACTCCCTCAGACTTTACGAATCCCTCTTTCATGTGCGTCTCGGGAATCCTTTTCCAAGAACCTCATGCACGTTTGTCACCACTACAAAAGCCTCTCTGTCTTCGTTTTGAATAAGCTGAGTCAGTATTGAAATTTCTCTCTTGGAGACAACGCAGTATAAAACCATCTTCTCCTCTTTCATATACATTCCCAGTCCCTTGAATGCGGAGACTCCCCTCGAAAGATTTTTCATGATGGAACCTGAGATTTCATCGGGTTTGTTGGTGAAAATGTATACGCCGCTTGCGTAATCCTGACCCTCAAGAACTATGTCTATTACCTTGCTTGAAAGGAAGAGCGTAATGAACGAATAGAGTATAAGCTCGTAGTTTCTGAATGCCAAACCTGAAAGCGAAATGATTATGGAGTCTATTATAAAAATGGAGTAGCCGACCGAAAATGAGGAATATTTGCTCATCAGGCGCCCCACTATATCAGATCCTCCAGTGCTTCCCCTGCCCTTGAAAATGAATCCAAGCCCCATGCCGAGGAAGACGCCTCCGTAAACCGCAGAGAGGAGCGGATTTCCCGTAAAAACGAGAAATTTGAAAATGTAAGAAAATAAATCCGATATCAAGCTTATCAGAATAACAGCTATTACCGTGCGCACTCCGAAGATTGCTCCGAACTGCTTCACTCCGATTACAAGCAGGGGTATGTTCGCGATCAGGAGAACGATTCCGAAAGGCGTGTTGAAGAGATGATGAATTATCATAGAGATTCCGGAGAGCCCTCCGGTGTTGATCTTTGCGGGCACAAGGAAAAAAGAGTAGGCGACCGGGCAGAGTATTACTCCTATTGCCATGTAAAGGAAATCTTTGAAGTTATTCTTCATTTCTGTTTGTCCTTTCGATTTCAATTTTTTTTGCCGTAAAGTTTTTGACCTTAACGACTCTGATTTTACATATATTTTTGAATACTGCAATATCATTCTCCTCCGGTATTCTTCCAAGGTGCTCCATCAGGAGTCCTGCAATCGTATCATACTTCGGCGACACGGGAAGCTTCAGGGAAAGCTTTTCATTTATATCGTCGATTCTTTCGTCACCGTCAAGCATTATTTTCCCGCCGTTCTCCTCGATGTCACTTTCAATGTCATACTCGTCAGATATATCGCCAATGAGCTCTTCTATGATGTCTTCAAAAGTCACTATTCCGGCTACTCCGCCGTACTCGTCAATGACTGCCGCCATATGTATTCCGCTCTTTTTCATTTCGATGATAGCCATGTCGAGAGTGAGAGTTTCAGGAAAGAAGAGAATCTTCCTGAGTATATTTTTTATTTTCGGCGGATTCTCCACTGCCGCGTCATTTGCATTCAGCACTCCGATGACATTGTCCTCCGAGTTTTCATACACAGGATACCTTGTGAAGGGTTTTTGTGCCGACCGTATGCTGCTTCTTACGCTTGAGATGCTTTCATCTACGTTGATGAAGACCGAATCTCTCCTCGGAATCATTGACTCTCCGACTATCTTATCGCTGAATCTGAATATTCCCTTTAGCATCTTTGATTCATAGTCGGCCGAAGAGGCTATATCAACGTTGCTGAGGATAAGCTGTTCAACGTCAGCCGCGCTCAAGCGGGTGTTTTCTTTTCCGGTCAGATTTTTTTTGAGTATCTTCATGGCAAATTCTGCGACAGAAGAAGAGACGAGAATCAGGGGATAGAGTATAACGTAGAGAATCCTGATAAACGGAGCGTAAACGACCGATATTTTCTCCGGATATGCAGTAGCAATCATTTTGGGAAGTATCTCTCCGAAGAGGAGAACCACTCCGGATACTCCGAGAGAGAGAATGAGAGAAGATGAAACGGAGTTGTTCTCAAGAAGAGCCGATTCTGCCACCATAGTAAGAGCGGTGTTGGCTATATTATTCCCCACAAGCACAGTGTAGAGGTAAATCTTGGGATTTTCGAGAAGAGAACGGAGAAGACGGAACGGCGCGCTGCTCTTTGACTTAATCCTGACAAAGAGTTTGTCCGAAGCCACAAAAGACATTTCGCTCGATGAAAACACAAATGACATAAAAAGAAATGTCAGAAAAAGCAGGAGTGAGTTCAATCTTCCTCCTGAAGAGGCTTTACAATGTCATTGATGATGTCCTGAAGGGTTACTAATCCGAGAGTCTTTCCCATCGAATCGACAAGAACAGCCATATGGGTTTTGTTTTTGAGGAAATAATTCATAACTTTAAAGACCGGAGCGCTGAAGTTTATTTTATGGGGCTTTCTCATCCGTCTTTCAACAGTTTCATCCTCCCTCATGTGGATTATATCCTTGACGTAGAATATTCCTATTATTGTGTCTATGTCGTTTGATACAATGGGAATCCTTGAAAGTCTGTATTTTTTAAAAAGCACTCCCGCCTGTTTCGCAGTTGCGCCTGATTTCAGGTAGATTATTCCTTCTTTCTTCACGGAAATAGAGAGAATCTCTTTGTTTTTGAGGTCTGTGTATTTTTCCAGAAATTCCACTTCATCCCTGACGTGCTCTTCGTTTTCTTTGAGATATGTAAGAATGTCTTTAATACCGCTCCTGGTCTTTCTCTTTCTTTTTTTTCTTTTTTTGAAGATTTTTTCAAACATAAAGACAAATGGGTAAAAGAGATAAAACAAGAAGAATGCCGGGAAAAGAATATAAATGAATATTCTTTTTGAGGCGAGAGCGAGAGCTTTAGGGGTGATTTCGCAGAACATCAGAAGAATCAGAGCTATAACAAGGACTTTTACAAGCGAATATTCGCTTCCTCCGTACCCGACCCTCTCAAAGAAAAGGTTAGCCAGTGAGACAAAAGCTATGTTGACTATTGTGTTGGCGAATAGAAGGAACGTCAGAAATCCGCTTCTGTTTTTGGAAAGATTTGATATTATCCGGGCGGCAGGATGTTTGCTCTTCGCCGCCTTCCTAATTTCAAGTTCGGAAAAAGAAAAGAAGAGAGTTTCAGCTCCTGAAAACATGAATGAAGCCGCCATCAGCGTAGCAAGGAGAATAATTATAAGAGTCATATTTCAGTCTGTGTCTATCAGTCTCAGAAATTTATCTTCCAGGGAGACGAATTTTCTCAGCGCAGTTTCCCCCTTGTGGTCATTTCCAAGAAGATGCAGGAGTCCGTGAACCACTCTTCTGAGAACCTCTCTGTTGTTATTCGGTTTTATAAAGTCGGGACACACATATATATCGCCGAGCATGTTGAGCGAATATTCCTTGAATTTGCCTTCAAGCATGGAAAAGGTTATGACGTCTGTCGGTTTGTCTTTTCCTCTGAATTTTCTGTTCATCGCGCTTATCTCCGGCAGTGTGACGAATACTATATTTACCTGCACTCCAGTAACGCTGTTAAGCAGAAGAACATCGTTCGCCCATTCGGAAATCTCATTTATCTTTATCGAGAGATTTTTCGGTTTGTTGAATATTTTGATTTTATTCTTTGCTGATGCCGCCATAGTCAACCCTCGGGTGGTAAATTCCCTGAAGAGCGGTCAGGAAAACGTCTCTCACAGTCAGAATCTGTGAAACCGAAATATCGCTTTCATTGAACTGACCTTCTCTGAGTTTTTTTTCAAATATTGATTCCACGAGCTTTCTGATGGAGTTGTCGTCAGGGTCGGGCAAAGAGCGCACTCCTGCCTCGACCGAATCGGCAAGCATCACGATGGTCTCCTCGATTGTCCTCGGCAGAGGCCCTTCATACCTGTACTTGTTTTCATCTGTCTCTGCGCCCTGAGTTTTCGACTTTTCCAGAAAGTATTCTATGGATGATGTTCCGTGGTGGCTCTTTATGAATGATGAAATCTGCGAAGGCATTCTGTATTTTTTCGCCAGCTTCTCCCCGTTTGAAATATGCTCCTTTATTATTGTGGCGGAAATCTCCGGAGGAAGTGACTGGTGCGGATTATACCTTCTGTTTTGATTCTCAATGAAATAGTCCGGTTTTTCTATTTTGCCCACGTCGTGGTAGTATGCGCCCACCTTTGCCAAGAGGTCGTCGGCATTAAGAGCCACTGCCGCCTTTTCGGCAAGAGAAGCCACTATCATGGAGTGGTTGAATGTTCCTGATGTCTTCTCCGCAAGCTCCTTGAGCAGAGGATGGTTTAAATCGGAGAGCTCCATAAGCGAGATTCTTGTGACCCTTCCCAGAGCTCTTTCGAGAAGCTGTATAACGGCTGTCACCAGAAGAACGGAAATCACGCCGTTTATGAATCCGTATAGAGAGCTGACAAGGGCCTGGGAAAAAGAAGAATCCCTGTAAAGCTCGATAAAAAAGGCGAAAACTCCGTTGACAACTCCTATGCCCACGATAACCGACACAAAATGCATCCTCGTGCCTCTCTCCCTTATCAGAAAGATCGCATAAATGCTCGACACCAAAAGTCCCAACAGGCCGTGCATTCTGAGGCCTGAGTAAAGTATCATAGCCGAAATGTTGAAAAGCAGTCCGGCAAGGGCAAATGTGCGGCTGTAGAGCAGAGAGAGCAAAACCGATGAAAGAATCACCGGGAGCAGGTATTCTATATGGGCGAATTGATAGAATATTCCGTAAAAAAGAAGATTTGAAATAAAGACGGAGGATATGAATATTTTGTCCCTCTTTCTGATGTTAAGCTTCTTGAACATGGAATTCGAGAACAAAATATAGAGAAAGAAAATTATTATAAAGATCATGTTCTTCACGAAGAATCTTGTAAATCTGTCAAAACCGTTCTGTTTGGGCGACATATATGCCCGAAGGGATACAAGCTTATCCTCCACATCCTCATCCACTATATCGTTTGCTCTTACGATTATCTCTCCTTTGAGCACTACGCCGATTTTTTGGGGGACCTCGCTTCTTGCTTTTTCACGCCTGAAGGATGTTTCCGCAAGGTCGACCGAGAGGTTCGCCTTTAGAAGCGATTGAATAAGCTCCAGAGAGTATTTCAGAAGATACGAATTGGAAGAGTATTTGGAGGTTATGTCCTGCTTCACGAAATGCACTGCTTCGTCCGTGTCAAAAATGTCCGACTCAGAGACAATCCTCTCTTTTCCGTTCTTCTCTATAACAATCTTCTTGTCTTTTCCGAAGGGAATGCCCATTTTATCCGAAATCATTCCCTTATCAATGATTGATTTTACGGCGCTTCTCGAATAGTCAATGACTTTGATTCCCTTGTCCGACAAAAGCACGTCAACCAGTTCTTTCGATAGAAACGGATAACCTTTCATCAGCGCTTCTTTTCTGATTTCGTGTTTCCACGTTGATTTTTTGAGGGAATCTATTGTTTGAAAGAGGTTGTCCGTATTCGAGAGAATGTCCCTGGTTGTCTTCTCATCATAGAGAAGAACAGGTGGCACATTGTCATAGGCGGATTGCCTTTCGGATTTAAGTGTCGCTTGATTTTTCAGAAGGTCGAATGTTATCGGAGCGATTATGTCGCGGGGCGCTATATCCTGTTTCTTTATGTTCGGGATATTATAGGCGCTGTAAGGGAAAAAGACATTGAACAGCGCTATCGCGGAGAGAATAATCGCAGTATCGAGCAGATTATTCTTAAGCTTATCTCTTAGAAAAATCAGAATATGCATTGATGATTTCCTTTACAATAGGATGCCTTACAACGTCCTCGCTTCCGAGGTAAACGAAAGATATCAAATCTATTGATTTCACTATCTGCTCAAGCTCTACAAGTCCTGATTTGGCGGTTATCGACAAATCTATCTGAGTAACGTCTCCCGTTATGATTGCCTTTGAGCGCATACCCAGCCTCGTCAGAAACATCTTCATTTGCATTGAAGTCGTATTCTGGGCTTCGTCAAGTATCAGGTACGCATTCGAAAGAGTCCTGCCTCTCATGTATGCTAAAGGCGCTATCTCGATGATTCCGTCACGTATGAATTTGTCGATTCTCTCCTTGTCCGCCAAGTCATAGAGGGCGTCATAGAGAGGCCTCAGATACGGGTCAATCTTCTCCTTGAAATCCCCGGGAAGAAACCCCAACCTCTCGCCTGCCTCGACTGCAGGCCTTGTGAGAATTATTTTACTCACGTTTTTTTTAAGAAGTTCGCTCAGCGCCTTCGCCACTGCCACAAAGGTTTTTCCGGTTCCCGCCGGTCCTATTGATATGACTATGTCGGATGAATTGAGCGCCTCAACGTACTTTTCCTGTCCGGGAGTGCGCGGCTTGAGGATTTTCTTCGGAAGGTAGTATACGTTTCCCTCTTTCAAGACTGGTTCGTCCGTTAGAGTCTTGGAAATTGAGTGTATCACGTCAGCCCTCTCCAGATAACCCTTCTCAGCTTCAGTATCAATCAGTTTAGAGACAATCAGATTAAGCTTGTCAAGGTCTTCCTGCCTGCCTTCGAAATACAAAAGACCCTCGTCTTCAGTGACCGAGCCTTTCATGTTCGATATTATGAGTTCTTTAAAATTTGGAAATCTTGTAAAGAAATCTGATACCCTGCCGCCTAAATGAATCATATTGTTCGGGGTTTGGGCTTAAAGCCCAAACCCCATAATTTAATTACGGCCTTGGAATTGTGAGTTTCCAGTTAGGATAGATGAGATTCGGGTCCTTAATAAGCTTTTTATTTGCTTTGTAAATCTCCGGCCACCTCTTCCATCCGCCTCTTCCGTAGACCTCTTTGTAATCGGCAAGCTTTGAAAGCCAGTCACCCGGCTTTACCGTATAGAAGCTTCTTGACTCTTTAAGAGCCGCGAGCTCGTTTGCAAGCTGTTCTTTCTGAAGCCTGAGAGCCTCAACTTCCTGCATTAGCGGTTCGCCGACAGCTTTGCAAGCGTCATGGTCTGCGTTTGCCTTGTCAAGACGCGCCTGTTCGGCGGCAATCTGCTCAAGGTAGTCTTTTTCCGTCAGCTTTGCGTCCTGCGCTGAAAGGAGTGTGAATGAGAGAACAACCAACAAAAACGAAACAAATAATTTGGATTTCATCTTTCACCCCTTATTTGTATATTTCAATTTCTTTTTTGAGATCTTCAATCTCTTTCAGGAGCTGGGCCTTCTCCGATTCAAGAGATGCTATCTTGTCCTTGCACTCCTGCACCTGAGACTCTGCCGCATCAGCCGCATTTCTGAGCTCATTTAACTGGTCAATCTGCGTCTGATTTGCCATTTTGGGTCCGCAGCCTGCAAAAACAAGCGCAAGCAGAACCAGAATCAAACTTGTTAAAACAAAATTACGTTTCATTAAAACCTCCATGAGTTTTAAGTTATTATATACCTTTAATAAATTCAAGTCAAGTAAAAATTAAAGCGGGCAACGGGATTTGAACCCGCAACTTTCAGCTTGGGAAGCTGACACTCTACCGTTGAGCTATACCCGCCTATTGCAGAGACGGACCAAGAAGGTCCTTTAAAGAAGTGACCGAATATCCTTCCCTGCCGAATTCAAAGTGTTTTGGCGCAATAACCGAATTTATCTTGAGAGAGCTTATGGTCGTCTTCTCCTCCATCACTCCTGCTTCGTTCTTTGACATCGCTTTGATCGCCATTGGAAGCTTGTCTTTGAATTTTGAATACTGAAGCTGGAGCATAACCTTCATGTTCCAGTCATACATTTCAATCAGCTCAGGAAGAGAATCCTTTGTGAATCTCACTATTATAAGCGAATATACTGGGTTTGACGTGTCGGACACAAAGCTCACGTTCAGTTTTTCTTTTTTGTCCTTCTGCACGATTATCGAGTCATGGTCCTTCAAGCTTTCAAGGATGGAGAGCGACTCAAAGACATTGAGATCAAACAACCTCTTTCCGACATCTCCGTATTCGTCAATATTTATAAAGTAAATGGCTTTGCCCGGTTTGTCGATTATGAAGAGAGTGTCGTTTAGAACATAGACGTCATTCTTCACCCCCTTGGAATCAGAGACGAGCATGTGCTTTTTTCCGCTCTCCGCATCGTCGTAGAACGTGATTTTCGTCTTTACTTTTTCGCCGCCCGCAGTTATCTCTTTCGTATACACGCCCTGCATTGTCTTAATCTCCGAAAGATATCCGCTTATATAATCAATACACGCTGGTTTTTCAGCGTGTATCGATATAAACAGGATTACGGATAGAAGACTGAAAATGACTTTCGCTTCTTTACTCATTAAGCAGAATGTTCATGCTTGATGCGTACGGCGAAACGGAAACAATCTTCGTCTGTGAATTCATTCCGCAGCATGATTCGCACTGTGTCATTGCAATTGAGAATGTCACTGATGCAAATGCTCCCAATGCGGCCACTAACATGATAATCACCAAAAGTACGTTCAATTTCATCGAGCCTCCTTTTTATGATATTATAATTATTACAAATAAAAAATCAATACTCTTTCGCATTAAAAATCACTTTGTAGTGCCACACCCTTTCTATTGTCTTTTTTTCATAATCCCTTGTTTCTACGTAGAAAGGGAATCCCCTGTCATAATCGGAGTATGAGGTCTTGAGAAGAACATTGTCTCTTCTGTAAAAAACCGCGGAATCGATATTCTCCTCTTTAATCCATAAAGCCGCCGAGTCAACCTCTCTTGTTTTAGGGAAGAACATTACCATGTTCTCTCCCGGTCTTTTTTCATAAGCATTCAGTTTTAAAAGCGGGTTGATGAAAGTCCTTATGTCTATTTCGACGGGGATTTTGTCTGAGCTCTTGTCTGTTATTTTTTTATTCTCCTTCAATTCGTATGCGTATGACCCGTCATATCCTACAGTTCTTGAAGTGTCATTGTATATGATGTACGCCTCAACGGAGTCGCCGGAGAGAATTATTTTCCCCTTTATCCGCCCTATCAATGCGCCCGTCTCCTCGGTTATCTCCTTTTTGAAAAAGAGAGTGGCATTTTCAAGGCATATGCCTTTGCATTGCTCTTGAGTTGTATTTTGAAAAGATAAAACGGGTAGAAAGAGTAACCAAAGAAAAAAAAGCCGGCTTGAAGCCGGCTTTATAAATTTAATCCTCCTCAATTGCTTCAGTCGGACAATTGTCGATTGCATCGTCAAGGTCGCACGAGTCAAAATCGGCATCCTCTTTGACGACTGCTTTGTTGTCGTCGTTCAGTTCAAAAACGTCCGGACAGGTGCTGATGCAGACTCCGCAGCCTATGCATTTCTCTTCATTTACTTTTACCTTCATCTGTACTCCTTGTTTTGCTTTTTTATGTCAATAATATAGTATATAAATGAAATAAGTCAATACCAAAATCAAAGAAAAGATTATTTTTCTATT
Source organism: bacterium (assembly GCA_028698175.1). GTDB lineage: Bacteria > Hydrothermota > 32-111 > 32-111 > 32-111 > UBA2202. The sequence goes on from JAQVDU010000036.1 coordinate 16,245, forward strand.
GACAATGATTTACCCTTGTGTATAATAAAAATTCTTAAAAAATACCGCGGGGTAGAGCAGTGGTAGCTCGTTGGGCTCATAACCCAAAGGTTGCAGGTTCGAATCCTGCCCCCGCTATTTTATCAAAAACTCAAAATCTCGTCAAAATCCTTTAAACGTTCCTCTCCTGCAAGATGCTTTTTCGCCCTTTCGCGCGAGAATTTCTGTTTCGCCTCATAGAAATTATTGTCTGTGAGAAGCCTTATAATGATATTCAAAAGTTTTTCTTCGTCATTTTCATCTGCCAGAAGTTCATTGTCCTCAATGGATTCCCTGATTCCGCCGGAATCGTAGCCTATGCATACGCTTCCGCACAAACCTGCTTCCTGAGCCACCATTCCGAATCCTTCAACGCTCTCATTTGTCTTTATGGAAGGCATTGCTATGATATCTGAAGATGCGTACACGGGATTCATCTTTCCCGACTCTATCCTTCCGCACACGGATACGTTATCCGACAGATTATTTCTTACAATAAAATCATCATAATCCTTCCTGAGCGGGCCATCACCGTAGATTTCAAGCTTTACGTGTTTCTTGGTTTTTTTGAAGACCTCAGCGTCTGCGCGGTCGATAATTCTTATCATAGAAATAAAATTTTTGTGCTTTACAAATCTCCCTGCGGTTATGATTTTAAAGAAATTTCTCTCAGTCCTCTCTCCGCATTCAACATTCTCTATAAGCGGATAGAAGAGAAAACCTGAATTGTCTATAAGAGAGTTTGTAAACTTCGAATTCACCACAACTCTGTCTGATTTTTTTATTATGCTTCTTACGGACGGCCGGAAAAAATGTTTTTGTTTTTCATCGTGAAGAAGCTCCTGTCCGTAAACAAAGTATATTTTTTTTGCCTCAGTTTTGATAAGATTGAGCATCCATCCTAAAGGCAGAACTGTCCTGACGAGAATTGCATCGTATTTTTTTCTTGAAATTATTTTTTTCAGATGATAAGGAAAGAAGATTTTTTTTGCATCAATGAAAGTCTCTCCTTCAGAATTGTCCCCGTTTATTCCGAATGCGGCAAGGTCAACTGAATGCTTTCTTTTTAAAAGTTTGAAAAGCCGCACAGTATCTACGGCGATTCCTCCTATGTTCGGTTCGTAGTCTGAAGTGATTATTAAAAGGGTCTTCATCCCTTGTATTCAAAGGTCTGAGTCCTGACAGGCCTTAAAATCCTGTTCCACCTGACAAGCTTCCATACCTTCCAGAGCGGCTGTGTCTTGTCAATGGAAAAATAGTAAAGGAAGGGCGTTCCTATCACATACTTTCTGTGAAGGGGGCCCCAGAACCTTGAATCATCAGAGTTGTCCCTGTTGTCTCCCATCATGAAATAATAATCCGGCGGAACGACAACAGGACCGAAATTATCCCTCGCATAGACGCCGACGTACATATTTTTGTAGAAATCTCCCTTCTCCCAGATTTTCTGATACTCCTCACTGCTGATGTAGTCCTTGTATATTTCCTTGAGATGAGGGAATGTTCTATTGTCAATGTGCTGGATAAAGGGTTCATCGTAGGTCTTTCCGTTGATATAAAGCTTCTTGTCCTTCATCTCGACAGTGTCTCCCGGGATTCCCACGCACCTCTTTACAAAAGGCCTTCCGTCAACAGGGAATTTGAAAACCACAATGTCTCCCCTTTTGGGGTTTGAATACCTGACAAGTTCTTCGGATGAGAATGGCACGTTTGTAGAGTATTTCAGGCGGTTTACGAAGAGAAAATCGTTTATCTGGAGCGTTGAAAGCATTGAACCTGAAAAGACCATGTATGACTGAATAAAGAATGATTTCAAAAGAAACGTCGCGACGATTGCGAAGAGAATCGCTTCAATCCAGTCAAGCATTTTCTCCTGTTTTGTCTTAATGGGCTTTTCTCTCTTTTCTTTTCTCTTGAATAGCATAAAAGCAAGTATAATAATATTGAATATAAAGTCAAGGGATGACAGCCGCCCAGCTATTTAATCCTCACCATCTTCTCTGTAATTGTCTGACTCTCTGTATTCAGTTTAATAAAGTATATCCCATTCTTTATGTGTCTGATGTCTGTTTTGTGTTCGCCTGTTGTTTTTGATTCTTCTTTTATCACTTCTCTGCCTGATATATCATATACTGTCAGTGTACCTTGTGTTGTTTGCGTAATCCACTCTATTGTATTACAACCTGTTACTCTGATACCCTGTAACTCTGTAACTTCTTTTATCTCATGGCTCTCTATTCCCGTCGGTCCGAAGTCACCTCTCAGTATCACCTCATTATAGCAGGGGTATATGTACGGTGCGCTGCCGTTTATGGTAACACTGTCAGCTTTGATTGTATCTCCTACTGCTATTGTAGGTTTCTCCGTATTCGTCTTGAACTTAATGAACATCCTTGTCCTTAAGCTGTTCCACCACACTGCTCCCAAGCTGTCTGTTCCGTCTAACCATGTATGGCTACTGCTTAGTTTTAACACTTCATCTATGTTCCCTTTATTCACTGTGCAGGTGTCCATGCTTCTATTAAAGTACAAGCACACTATATCGTCTCCGTCTATCCCGTCTCCTACCACTGCCCCTTCATAAGCAACTGCTGAGTCAAGTGTCGGTTTATTTTCATCATACAAAGTATCCCACTCTATTATGTATGTCTTCATTACTTCCATACCATAAGTCAATGGAAGTTGTGGGTCCGACTGGCCTGTCCAGATTATCTCGTCTCTTCCGTTTCCTGTAAAGTCATACACCAATACATGACTTCCTGAGAATGTGTCATTATCCATGCTCCATACCATCTCGAAGCTGTCATCTCCCGCCACCTCAAACACCTCTATTATGCTGCCTGCGCATAGCACAAGTTCATCATCCCCGTCTCCGTCTATGT
>JAQVDU010000129.1 GCA_028698175.1 bacterium
GAGGCTCCTTACTGCATAGCATTGGCTCTTCTTAACGCTTATAAGGGCAATTTTAAAAACGGATTTGCCTTTGCCGGAGCGAATGCGGGAAGGGCTAAGGAAATTATATCAGTAAAAGAATTGATCGAAACGATAAAAAAAGAATTTGAATCGTAAAAGATAATTTTGCATGGACAGCACTTCGTGCTGTCCCTAGCTCTTAAAAGCACGAGGGATAAATACAAATTCAAATCAAATACAAATACATCTGGCGGCAGGAAGCGTAGCACTCGTTCGGACATCATCACCGGCAGCATATCATGATGGAGTAGAGTTTGAATGCTGAAAACAGCATTCAAACAACTCCAGCCAACCCACATGATGACCTGCCTTGTGATAATGTCCTCATTCGCTTAAAGCTTACTTGAATCAAAAAAGCATTTACTTCTGTTGCGGGTACAGTACAAGTGCTGTCCCCAACCATTGGCGCATGACGAATTAAACCGGGGCTCCATAGTAGAGGGTGCAGGTTGACCAAAAGTTTTAGAAGATTGTTAAAAAGATAAGATATTAATCAACGGGTAAGATGGGTATTGTCTTTTAAACTCACAACTCTATTCTCTGTTCTGATGTGCTATTTACAATCCAAAGTCAATGAGTATAATTGTAAAAAACGGGAAAGGAGAGGTTATGAAAAAAAGCGTTATTATTTATGCAATCGCGATAACAGCGGTTTTATTCTGCATTGACATTTATTCGCAGACAAAGGAATTGACAGTCATTTCGCACAAACCTTCGGGATTTTTGTATGAGAATGTGAATGAGATAACAATAATCTTCAGCGCGGATATGGTTCCGTTAAATAAAGGCGATGAATTGACCCCTCCTGTAAAAATAAAGCCAGAAATTGATGGAAGATGGGTATGGAAATCTCCGCGCCAGCTCACCTTCTTTCCCGATGACAAACTTGACCAGAACAGAAAATACACAGTGACTGTGCAAAAGGGGTTGAAATCGCTTGACAAAAAAAGCGAACTGAATAAAAACTTTTCATTCGTCTTTGTCAACAATGCCAACAGAGTAGTCTCCGTATATGGATACTCCAAAGGAAAAATATCATACGGCGATCGCATAAAAATAGACGATACTCTGAGCGTAACCTTTGTTTATCCGCCCCTTTCAGCTGAAGTTGACAATAAAATCACTCTCTATGACGCTAAGGCAAAAAAATTCATTCCGATAAAAATAAAATTCAGAAAAGACCCGAAGACAATCGACATAATATTCAAAAAAAATCTGTCCTACAATGCAGATTACACATTGAAAATCGATTACACTTTAAGGTCGGATGCAGGCGACATGGGGCTTGCATCAAACTATATGCTTGACTTCAAGACTCCGAAGGAGATTCTCCTTCTCGACCACACAAAGAATGACGTGAATCCTGAAAATCCCGTAAAATTAAAATTCACCGACTATATTGAGAGCGATGAACTTAAAGAGTCGATTCTTGTCATTCGCGGAAGCGATACTCTTGAAAACAATCAAATAGAGATATGGCAGGATTACGACTATGAAGAGAATTCAGCTTCATACAACCTTTACTTTTATAAAGACGGAGAATCAGAGTATAAAATAGTTTTGCCGAAAGGGTACGGAAAAACAAAAAACAAAGAATATTCTTTCAAAGTAAAATCTCTTCCCTTTGACCCGTATATCGATCTGAACGGAAAATCATTTCTGCTTGAATCATACAAGAGCGGGATGATACCCGTAAAATCAATGAACTATGATTCTGCGAGTGTGGAGATATTCAGAATTGAAGAGAGAGAGACCGTAAAAGTCGTTTCAAAAACCATTCCAGTTTCAACCAAGAAGAACAGGTACCAGACGATTCCCATTAAATTCAAGGAGCTTGTTGGCGGCAGGAGCGGATTTTACAGAATGAAAGTGACTGCCAAGAAAAAGATTCTCTTCGACTGCGACGTTAATTTCACGCGGTATGCGCTCATGGCAAAACTTGCCTACGACAAAATGATAGTTCTTGCCTATGACCTTGAAACCGGAGAGCCTGTCAAAGGAGGCGAAGTCAGCGTTCTGTCAAAGAATCTGAAGGGAAAGACGGACAAAAACGGAGTATGCGAGTTTAGCTGCTCTCTTACAAAGAAAGAGAGGGACGGCTACTCCGATCTGATGATATTCTTCAGCAAAGAGGGCGAGTTTTCCGTTTTGAAAGTGAATGACGACACATACGGGCCTGACGGGAGCAGAAACCTTTACACTTCCTACGGATACTATAAGGTATATAATGATGATTGGTCGATGAAGTATTATCTTGAAAGCAGGACGAGGATGTTTGTTTACACTGACAGAGGTCTTTATAAACCCGGAGAGGTCTTGTACGTTAAGGGGATGAAGAGGGTGATTGATAAAAACGAGTGGGGCTATTCAAACGAGAAAAAGGTGCTCGTGACAATTTCAGATTCAAGAAATAATGAGATAAAAAAACTTGAAACATTTCTGAATGAGTATGGAACATTCGCTTTCGCATGCACTCTCAGCGCCTCTTCTCCCACCGGATCATACCAGATAGTGAGCAGGTCGGGTGACAAAGAGGAATATTCTTATTTCAGGGTGGAGGAATTCAAGCCGCTGGAGTTTGATGTCACTGTAGTTTCAAATGCAAAGCATGTCTTTAGAGGCGATTCTCCCTCTGCAAGCGTATCAGGCAGGTATATGTTCGGCTCGCAGATGTCCGGAGATTCAATCAGGTGGAGAATCACAAGCCAGAGGTACTCCTTCACTCCGGAGGGTTTTGAGGGATATTCATTCTATTCGTCCAGGGCAGGATATTACTATGATTATGGCGGATATGACGGAGAGTACTATGATTACGAGTACTCCTACGGAAAACGACATGTTGTTTATGAGGCTGAGGACGTCCTTGATTCAAACGGCATGTACATGATATCTGAAAGAATAGATTTGATGAATGAAGATTCTCCTCTTCTTTTGACGTACTCGGCGACAGTGAAATCTGCTTCAGGACAGGAGATTACGCGTTCAACAAATATGGTTTACCATCCGGATAAGACCTACGTGGGCATACGGTCGACAAAATATGTCTTTGACTCTGCAAATCCGCCGGTTTTCTCCATTGTCTCTGTAGATGAATCCGGGAAATACGTCAAAGGGATTGAATGCTCTCTTATCGTGGTAACTGAAAAGTATATCTCAGTCAAAAAGACGGGAACTTACGGCAGGACTTTCTGGGAGTCAAATTACATGTTGGATACCATCTTTACGGACAAAGTCAAAATCACCAACGGAAACGTGACTTACAAAATAAAGGAAGAAATAGAGACAGGGTATTATTATGTTTATGCAAAATATTCTGTCAAAGGCAAGGAACACATTGTGAGCGAGAATTTCTACTATGCCGGAAAAGACGAGGGCTGGTGGCAGGTCAGGGACGACAATTATATTGAGGTGATTCCGGATAAAAAGAGCGGAGAGTATCAGATAGGAGAGAAAGCAAAGGTCTTTGTCAAGGCTCCGTTTAAAAATCTCAGCGGCTATGTGACAATAGAGAGGGAGGGGATATATGAAAACTTCCCGATAAAGATGAAATCAAATGCCATGACAATCAATGTGCCGATGACTGAAGAGATGCTTCCTAATGCATACTTCTCTGTATTTCTCTACAAGGGAAGAAGCTCAAATGAGATTTTAGACGACTCCATAGATTTGGGAAAACCGTACTTCGGAGTAGGATTCTGCAACCTAAAAGTGTCAAGCGAAAAGAGAAAGCAGAAAATTGAAATCAATCTTGACAAAGAATCATTCAAGCCGCAGGAGAGAGTCACAGCATCAGTGCAGGTCATTAACTCTGGCGGAAAGGGTGTTCAGTCGGAGATTTCAGTGGCAGTCGTCGACCTCGGAATACTTAATTTAATAGGATTTGAAACGCCAGACCCATTCAGGGAATTCTATAAATCCAGAAATCACGACGTCTCCCTCTCTACAAATGCGGGAGATATTGTGGGAGAGAGGAATTACGGAGAGAAGGGAGAGAACCGGGGGGGAGACGGGGGAATGAACAAATTCAGAACGGAGTTCCTTCCCATAATATACTACAAGGCGCAGATTGAGACTGACAAAGAGGGAAGAGCGACAGTGGAATTCGACCTTCCGGACAATCTCACATCTTTCAGGATAATGGTTGTTTCGTGCGGGAAGAGGGACTTTGGAAGCGGAGAGAAGGACTTTACGGTGAGCAAGGATTTCATGATAAATCCATCTATTTTGAATTTTGTCAGAAATGGGGACGAATTCACAGGCGGAGTCGTGGCTGTCAATATGACTAAG
>JAQVDU010000037.1:0-17500 GCA_028698175.1 bacterium
TAGTCCCTTCCCGCAGTGTGGGGAGGGGTCTTTTCAATCTTATCAAAGTATGCATTGGTAAACCTGTTTGCTATTACAGTGTCAAGAACCACAGCCTCTCTCAACACAAGCGAATCATAAGTATAGAGAGACTCTGTTCTGTGGACAAAGAATGGAATGGAGTCTTCGCTCCATCTTAAAGTCTGCGAGGATGAGTCAAGCTCTGAAAGGTTGTTTACAAAATAATCCTTAAACGTGTATTCAAAGGCATAATCCGCAGAATCAATATCAGAATAGACGTCTGATGGCCTTTTCATGAAGAGAAGGGATCTCTCTTCAAATGATGATAAATTCACGTTAAGTCCGTAAGAGGTTTTGCTTCCCGCCGAATTCTGATACGAGAGGGAGAGTCTTCGAAAATCGCTCCCATAGTTTGGCAATGCGGAAGGAAAAAACTCCAACTCGGCATTGAATCCGCCCTTATTGAAGGTGTCGTCAGTCAGGAAGTCCGCTCTTCCGCTCAGATTGTCTGAGAAGGAGTTCGCATATCCTGAAGTTGAGTAAACGAGTCTGTCATAATCGGACAGACCAAGCTCTCTTGATAAGGGGACGGATGCGGAGTTGACAGAACAGACAAGAAAATTGTCCCTTCCGGTTCTTGAATATTTTCCGGAGACGTTTCCCGGGAGAGTGTTTAAAGCATCTGCGACAGTCATGCGTGAGAAGTGTTTGAGCTGGGAAGAATCCCTGTAATACCTCGTATAGGAAGAGTAGATGTCGACGTTTGCGCGCCTCATCCTCACAGTGACAAACCCCGCAGAAGATTCTTCGGAAAATGTTTCCTTCGCATATCCGTCCTTTGAAAAAGTTAGAAAAACCTCCTCCGAATCCGGAATTTCAGCCTCAAAATATCCGTTTATGTCTGTTACGGAGAGGAGCTTTCCATTTGACCTTACCTCTGCACCGCGAAGAGGAAGGTCATTCTCTGAATCAAAGACAAAACCGGTTATGTCCGAGAAGAGAGGCAGTGATGAGGCAAACGATAAGAGAAGAATAAATTTCAAAACCCTTTTTCCCATAGTATCTCCTTTTGAAAAAGATTAATCCAACTTCTTTAAAATGTCAATGTTGTTGATTCTGCGGTGACATCTCTTATGTGTGACCCCACACCCATCTTTTGTAAACAATTGTCTCATCCCTTTTTAATGCCCTGTCTCCGTAAATAATACATTTTAGGGATGTTAACAAAGGGCACGGTTTATGATTGTTTAGTTTTTCCAAACAGGAGGTTTCTATGAAAAAAATTCTTTCCGTGATTCTGATTTCGGTTCTTGCCCTCTCTATGGCTGCGGACATAGTGAAAGAGGGAGCGTGTTCAAGGCCTTCGGCATCACTTGACGACTGTATGAAGGCCACTTCAGCTTACTCAAATTACTCGAACTCTTCCTGCAACGGGCCGTGCGCCGCAAAATCCATAAGAAAGGGTTCGAAGTTGGAGATGGCTACAGGGCTCATCATCGTAACCGCAATCTACACGATTCTCGGTCTCAGCGTCAGAGGGTGACATTATTAAAGGGGCGCCGCAAAGCGCCCCTTTATGCCAAGTATAATCTCGAAAGAAAAGGTTGAATATAAAGAAAACAGGAAATTATTTTCTGTTTTTATCAGTACAAGCCGGTTCTGCTCTGTTGAAAAGGTAAAATTTGTAAATGCACTTTTGAACGGATACGGATATAAGATTAGTGTTTATGGGAGACAATATGAAGTTTTTCGCCAATGAGCTTGATTACAAAATCCTTGCCGGTGACGAGCTGTCCGTCAAGCTGCCCCATTATCTGCCTTGAACTTCTGATTATCATCTCTTTGAACTGCCTGTATATAACCTTTTTGTCTGACGGGTGAATCTTCAGAATCACCTTTATAAGATAGTATGGCCTTAAAATCATGGGTATGTCCCTGATGAGGCAGATGTCAAGATTTCCGTCTGCAATATGGGCTTTGGGTGTCAAAAAGAATCCGCCTCCCACAGCCATACCGTTACCTACGCAAGTAATATAGTACTTTCCCCTGTAATCGACTCCGTCTGCGGTTATATGGTATCTGGGGGCGCGAAACTTGAAAAGCTTTGAAAGGACGAATATCATGTATGCGAACATTCCGTTTATCTTCAAATCCTTCTCATCCATCTCGCTGACGACCTCACCGTCGAAACCCAGTCCCAATGCATTTATTCCTATTCTGTCATTTACCGTGAATAGGTCTATCTGATTGAACTCATTTGTCAAAAAGAGATTGTCCATCGTATGATTTTTCAGATTCTTGACAAGGTCATTTCCTGTGCCTGTGCTTATCAGCCGTATCGGCTTAAGGTGCGGATAAAGTCCGTTGACAACTTCATTCAGAGTGCCGTCCCCTCCGACCACGACAATGTCCGTTATGTCAGGCGTCACCCACTCCTTTACATTATCCTGAGCATCAAATTTCTTCGCTGTTTTTTTCAGCACGTACGGGATCTGCAACCTCTCGATGGCGGAGATAACCTCTGGGAGATAATTCTCTGCCGAACCGTTTCCTGCCGCAGGATTCTGAATTATAAGGAATTTTGCCATATTAATAATTATATCACTGTGATTGAAAAATAGCAATATCGGTCAATGATAATAATGTTTTAACTTTGAACGGAATAATGCTATTGCTAAATTTTAATTTTAAGTTAAAATTAATTATATGAAAAGATTTCTGTTTTTTGTTTTTGTAGTAGTTTTTTTATCAACGCATGCGGAGATTCTTTTCCCCGGACTGACAGGATCCGCCCTTGCAGATTCTGTGGTTAAGTATTATAAGTCAAGCTCCAATCTCGGGTATGATGCAGGCAGGGATACACTTTATGGTGTGATCGATAAAATTGACGGGTACCTGACATGCGTTTATTCAGCCTATTCCGTTTACATGGTGGCAGGGCAGGACCCTTCAACCTATGCTTACAATAACGGAATAAACTGCGAACACACATGGCCTCAGTCATTGGGAGCGTCAGGCCTGGGAGAGGGAGACCTTCACCATCTTTATCCCACTGAAATTGACGTAAATGCGGCAAGGGGAAACCTTCCGTTCGGCGAGATTGCAGACAACTCGACAAACAGATGGTATTACAACAACTCATATATAACATCAATACCATCTTCAAACATTGACTGGTACAGCGAGCTCCTCACAGGCATCAGATTTGAGCCGCGCGAGGACCACAAGGGAAACGCGGCGAGGTCAATGTTTTATTTTTTCACAATGTACAAATCGCAGTATATAGCTCTTGATTCAGATACGTCATTCTGGAAAGGCCAGATTGACACTCTTCTTGCATGGCATTACAGAGAGCCGGTTGACGCGAGGGAGCTTTGGCGCACCAACAAAATCGGGACGTACCAGCAGAACAAGCCGAACCCGTTCATAATAGATACGACTCTTGCAAGAAGGATTTACTTCCCTTGGATGCATCTGCAGGAAGAGTTCGCTCTTGAAGAGACAAAGCAGAGGGAATCACTTGCTGTTTATGATATGGGGGAGAAAAAAATCTTTTTGAAAATAAAATCAGATATTGCTTTTACGCACTTCTCTGTTTCTGACATAAACGGAAGGATTGTAATGTGCGGAAAACCCTCTTCAGATATTATTGACCTTGATAAAGTATCAAGAGGCATCTATTTTGTGAAGATATTGCAGAACAAGCAAATTGTTTTTTCTTCAAAGATTATAATAATTTGAATCTGTCTTAAATAATATCCTCTGTTTAAAAAACAAATCCAAAACTTCAAATAAAGTAAACTTTTGTCGCACCTGATGGTGTGTAGTTTTTTTTATGTTTGATTCCATAACATACGGTCAGAAATGGTTTTAATAAGGCAGATTTTGTTTGGCACGATTAGTGCTTTTGAGTAGAGTAAATTTAAAAACGGAGGTCTTTATGAAACAGAAGGTTCAAAAAATCGCGCAGGGAGTTCTTTTAACTCTCTTTGTTCTCACGATTCTCTTTGTAGAAGTCAATTCGGTGACATCGGTTTCAAAGGTGATAAGAGCGGAAAAGAATTTCAAAACAATAGAATCCATATAAGGAGGAAAAAATGAAACAGGTTTTCAAAAAAATCGAAATAACTATGCTGATGTTCGCTTTGCTGGGAGCTCTGAGCATTTTGGAGATGACCATACTTGAAGGGACCACCAAAAAAAGCGAATCAAATTTCAACATAGACAAATACAACACAATATTTCAGAATGAATGATTATGAAAGAGAAGAGAATAATCCTCATTGACGGCGACAAGCCGTATCTTGTCTCCCTCAAGTTCATACTTGAGAAGAACGGATACGGCGTTGCCGCAATAAATCTGGACAAGCTAAGGGAAGAGAGTCAAGAAGAGAGGATTATTGTAATAGATGCTCAGGTTACAGACATTGACATTCTGAAGGGAGAGGAAAAGAATCTTTTAAAGAAGACGGACAGGATTCTTCTTCTGACGGAATATGAAAGAGAAGAGGATAGGGTCATATTTTCCGGCGTAATGAAACTTATTATTTTGAAAAAACCTTTTCTTGAAAAGGACCTCTTAAAGATGCTTTTAAAGATGGATATTGTGGACATAATATTAGAAAAGAAGATGAAAGAGCTTGAGGAGAGGATGTCTCAGCTAAGCGAGTCCATGAACAAGCTTGACGAATCTCTTGAAAACATGAATGAAGAAAGATTGTCAAATTTTGAAAACAGAATTCAAAGAAGAATTAAGGCAGTAATGGCCAAAATCAATATTGAAGATGATGAAAATAAAAATATATAAAGGAGGATTTATGTTGCTGTTGGTTCTGCTCTTTGCCTCAACAATTGTCTTTTCTTCTCCCATTGAAATTCCTTCTGCAGTCAATACGCCTGTTATAGATGGATATTGCTCTGGTGATGAATGGGAGGGAGCCAAGATTTTTGAAGGCAAGTTTGTCCAGATACGCCCTGACTTCGGAATGGAAATGAAGGATTCAACAACGGTAAAAATTCTCTGCGACAGAAAAAACCTTTACGTTCAGATATTTGCCGCGCAGGACACATCCACTTTTGTTGAGTTAAAGGGAACTAGGGACAATGCATATGCGCAGGACGCTGTGGGATTCATAGTCGACCCTCTGGGCAACAGAAAAGAGCTTTATATGATAATAGTGGGCCTCTCCGGAAACGTGGGCGATTTCAGAAAGATGCGCTCAAACCTTAACGGCACAGAGGATGTAACCTGGGACGGCAATGTGGAGAGCGCAGTCGGAAAGAGAGATAACGGATATGTCGTAGAGATGCGAATTCCTTTCTCCGAATTCAGGGTGGGAAGCTCCGAAGACCTTGTGTGGAACGTCAATTTTTACAGAAGAATACACTCAATGGGAATGCAGGGCACTCTAATAGGAATGAAAGAGCTGTCAAATGACTCTGAGTATGACGCAATGTTTCCGATAATGATGAAAGGGATTGAGACGTCAGCGAAGACGGACATCACGCCCTACGGGATATTCGGAGCAGTTCTCGATTCAACAGTATCTACGACCGGCGATGCGGGCTTTGATCTGAAATCGCAGGTCGGAGCAAGCGGAGTATTCAATTTCGCATTCAATCCTGATTACTCGCAGATAGAGGGAGACCCGATAACATTCGACAACAATCTTCAGTATGCCATGTATTACACAGAATACAGGCCATTCTTTGTTGAGGAGAAGAATGTTTTTGCTTCCGAAAATGAGATTTACTATTCAAGAACGATACAGAATCCTTTTGTCGCCGGAAGATACACATATAAAGACAATTCAATGCAGTCCGGACTCATACTTGCCTATGACAGAGCTGATTCCGCACTTGGAAACACGGATGCTGTAGCAGGGGTGGCAAGGCTTTCAAAACAGATAGCCAACATGGATCTGGGAATAATGGCTCTTGACAGGTATGACCTTCCAAACTGCACAAACGAGCTTGTGCTGATGCATGATTTTTCAATGGACATTTCCGCCGGACAAAGTCTGAGCTATCTCATTGCCGCTCATAATTCAATGGACAGCACGAGAGATGTGAATACTGAAAATCTGAAGGAGAACTTAATGTACAGGGGCCAGTATGTGCTTTTCAAAAACAACTGGGCATTCATAGCGATGCACGAAGGGATTGGCGACTCGTTCAGGAATGACCTCGGATACGTAACATGGACAGGAAAACAGATGTCAGTGGCATACATCCAGAGAGAGTTTGTTTTTTGCGGAGGCAAAATAAGCAGGCTCACGCCATCCATCCAGTTTGTTCTTGAAGGGGATTATGACAATTACGGAGATTATCTCACAAAAAATCCAGATTCTCTTGAATATACGATAGATGCCAAGCTGGCATCCAACTTTCTCAAAAACGGATACGGACATATAATTTTAAGGGCTGCCAAAGCATTTTGGGCAGACAGGTATTTTACTGCCGAGAAAATATTCGCTTATGCTCAGACAAACATTACTGAAAAAATTATCTGTGACATAAACATCAATGCAGGCACAAGGGTGGATTACAATTATCTCAGGGTCGGATACTATTCAAACGGCGCTTCAAACATATATTACAATCCATATCCGATGATAAAGCTGAATACAGGAGTCTCTTATGACCTCTTCTTTGCAGATACGTCGAAGTATGCTCTGTCTACATCGGAAGTCGGTGACGCAGTATATCAGTGGAAGGTTGTGGCAGCCGATGCGGGAATATCATACAATCCCACCAACTCCCTCTCAATAAAGTCTATAGTCCAGAAGCAGATAGCCCGTTTCGCCCCTGCCTACTACACACCCGGCGAATACATGGAGAAGGAGATGAAAATATTCCTTGTGTGCGAATACAAACCCTCAATAGGCAATGTTATTTATCTCGGAGGAAGGTATCCTGAAAATCTGATATTTTTTAAATTCACGCACAGATTCTCGATATAATAGAGAATCAGGATTATTCGGGAGGGTTCAATGCCCTCCCCACTTCTGCAATATTCTTCAACACATTGTCGCAATTTTTTTCGGATGCCCATGCCTTTGCTTTGTCAAGAAGCTTCTGTCCTTTCGAGTCTCCTGTCAAAATAAGAGCTCCGGCGTAGTAGGGGAGCGCTTCAAAATACAACTCGGTTTCACCTCTTTTTTCAGCTTCAGGAAGAACCAGTTCGCCTTTTTCCAGGCAAAGATTGTAATCACCCTGAAGAAATGCGCAGTTTAGAGCAATCTGTTCAACGTCAAGCCATCTTTCCGGTATATTTGATTTTACCAGCTCATCTCTTGCCATACTGAGGTAAAAAGCTGCGCTTTCAATTTCCTTTGTCTCAACCTGAAGAAGCGCGAGGTTGAGTATCCAGATGAAGCGCGTGTCCGAATGTTTTACTTTGAGGGAAATTTCAAGTGCCTTTTCATAAAGCGCATAAGCCTCTTTGTAATCCCCTTCAGCATGCATCAGAACACCCATATTTCCGTATATTGACTCGAGAAGAAGAATGAAATTGTTTCTTTCGGCGATAATTTTCGCCTCCTCAAACAGCTTTAAGGACTCCTTCATGTTCCCTCTGTTGAATGCCATCCGCCCAAGTTGAGAAAGCATAACTGTCTCTGCCGCAGAGTCTTTGAGTATTCTGGCGAGATCGATTGCTCTTTGCCCGTACTTTACGGCTCTGTCATATTCTCCCGCATCGCGCAGCTTCATCGCTATTGATTTAAGCGCCTTCAGAACCTCCCTCTTCCTGTCCTTTTTTAGAAGAAGAGAAAGGAGCTTTTCGTTTATTTCAAGCCCATAATCTGTGGAAAACCTGCCCTGAGGCATCATTTCTACCATTTCCGAAAGAGCTGAGTAAGCGTCGATCTCATCTCCGTTCTCAAGAGCTCTCAAATGGAGAGTCTTGTAAATCCTTTCGGCAGTATCATAATCTCCAAGCTGTCTGAAAGTTCCTCCAAGCTTTATTTTCTTCGAATTCTCATCTTTATGTTTTTCAAATAACCGGAGCGCTTTTTGGGCGAATTCAAGCGCAGAGGCATGTCCGGTTATAGCCATTGCATAAGCGCATTCATCGAGAAGAAGGAACTCGGTCTCTTCATTCTCCGTCCTTCTAAGAGCTGAAATAACGTATTCTATGAGATCGTTTTTGACTCCCTTGAATGAGAGAAGTTTCATACGAAGAAGAATCTCCTGGTCAGAGTTCAGAATGTAAGATTCCGAGGTAAAAATCTTTTCCGCCTCCGGATATCTTCCTTCTTTAAGAAGCAGAGAGACCGTGTCAAGAAGTACATTTGGGGATTTTTCTATGGTTAAAAGGATCTGGGCATAATAAAGTGCGAGAGAATTTTTTCCCTCTTCAAGAAGAGAGACATAATTTTTCAGAAGCAATCCAGACTCCTCTTTTTCGCCGCTGAGATACAGATGTCTTCCGGCTTCAAGAAAATCCTTTTTTTTCAAGAGGTTTTTAGCCGCCATTCTGTGAAGGCTCTCTTTCTCCTTCAACAGAACAGACCTGTAAACGTGCTCTCTTACGACGTCATTCACAAAGGATACTTTTCTCTCCCTTTTCTGAAGTATGTTCTTCTGAACCAAATCCATTATGCTCTTTGATGCAAATTCAAAATCCTTTTCCCTGAGTATGTGAAGAAGAATCTCCTCCGGACATCCGAAATCAAAGACGGAAGCGACTTTGAGTATGTTTCTTTCGAGAGGGGAAAGAGACGAAAAAACCATTTGAACTGTCGTTGAGATATCTGAGGAGATAACCTGCCTGTCTTCGTTTATGTCCCATTCGCCGAGATAATTCATTTCTATCTGCTCTTCGGAAACAAGAGATTTGAAAAAAGCGAGAATAAAATACGGATTTCCGTTGGTTTTTCTGAAAAGTGTGTCGCTTAGAAGAGGCGACGGCTGAATGCCTGTTCTTGTCTCTATCAGTCCTGAAATTCCGTTTCTGTCGAACGATGCAAGATGGATGTCTCCTCTGCCCGAAGAGGATATCAGAATAGCCTTCACCCCAACAGAGTTTTTCATATATCTTCTTACAATCTCGGAGGATTTCACATCCAGTTTTTCGACATTGTCTATAACCAGCAGTTTCTTTTCGTTCTGTTTAAACATGTAATTCGAAAATTTCACGTAAGCCGATTCCAATGAATCTTCCTCGTTAAAATCAATCTTTAAAATTCCGAGAAGAGAGTAATCGCTTAGGGTGTCCGAATCGGAAATGTTCAGGTAAATGGCGCTTGCATTCCTTTCATACACGTAAGATGACACAAAATGCGTCTTGCCTGAGCCGCTCTCTCCCGTTACGGAAACAGAGTTCTTTTCAGAGAGAAGCTTGTCGAGAATCTGCATTTCAAGGTTTCTTCCGAAGAGCGGGAGGTAAAGGGGAACGGAATGCTTCCTGTACTCCCTCAGCTTATAGAGATTGACAATGCCGATTCCCCTAAGGTTTTCGCTTCGTGCAAAATCGCCGGAAACGGAAGATGTCTCTTCAAGGATCTCTTTGTCAAAGAGGATCTCTCCGGAGGCGGCTCCTGATGCTATTCTTGCCGCTCTGTTTATCGATTTCCCTATAAGATTGTATTCGCACCTCTCTTTGCTTCCTGTGAACCCGTTGAAAATGTATCCGGACGTAAATCCTCCTGATACGCGCTCTCTTATGGATGATGATTCAATCTCAGAGACGAATTCCAGCATTGTTTCAACCGGATTGCTTCCTGACTCAAGAACTCCGGCAAGCAAAAATATTCTTATTCCCTCAGGATACCTTTCAATTTTGTTTGCATAAAGTTTTCCTTCGGCAAGTTTGAGAATAAATTTAACGTCCTCCCTGTGAACGAATATAAAGAGAATGGATGCGAATGCAAAAGAGCCGTACTCAAGATTGCATGATTCAAATACCTTGAACACCGACCTGTCAGGAGGAATTTCAGGTTTATCCTCTATTTTAACAGACGGTAATGGTTTTCTTTCGTCCGTGGCAACCGAATAACTCATTATGTCAGATTTCTGCTCCGCTCGCATCGCTTCGTCGATGCATTTGCCTTCGGAGAGGAGAAGATAACCTCCGTTGAATTCAAAAACATTGAAATCAATCTCTCCGAATGATATTCCACCCCTTATGCTCAACACCCCGCTCTTTCTCGTAAAATCTATTATTTCTTTCATGGAGCTCTCTGCGGATTCAAACGTTTGAAACACTGAGAGTATGGCGTCTCCGCTGTACTGAAGAATGTCGCCGCCGCCTGAGTAGATTGTCTTGGAAAAAAAGTTGAAATGAATGTTTAGAATGTCGCGTATTCTCTCTGCCCCCTCAAATCCGCCGCTCATCATAGATTCTGAAATCTGTGTGAAACCGGAAATATCAGCAAACAAAACAAAGAATTTTCTTTTCAGAGTGAACCCGTTTGTCTCAAGAACTGAGTTTAGAATATTAGGATAAAACACCAGCTTCTCATTTTCCATTTACAGATAATACACAAAGTCCGAAAAAAAGTAAAGTAGTTTGTCTATTGACTTTATAATAAATATTTTATAATATTACTTAAATATAATAGGAGGAGTTTTTATGTTTCATGAAAAAACGGAGTACAGGGGAAAACCGGTTCTTATTCTTAAGAGAAATGAGAATGACAGGTATCCGTTTTCATTCGGTTATTCGAAGGCCAAGCTTATTCTGGAAGCGATAGACCACATCAAGAAGTTTGTCGCCGAGTGCGAAAAAGAAGAAGAAGCGAAAAAGTAACGAGATTCTCAGTCGGCATTTTTTTCTTTGCGATCGAAAAGACGCCTGAAAAGAGTGTGCCGTTTTTAATGACTGCCTAAGATGAAGATCTTATTTATTACACAATACTATCCTCCGGAAATGTGCGCTCCAAGCGCCCGCGTAAGCGAGCTTGCCAAAAACTGGGCGAAAGACGGCCATGATGTTACAATTATCACCGCGATGCCCAACCACCCAGACGGAATAATTCACCCGAAATACAAATGGGAATACTTTACAGAAGAGTATTCCAACAACATCAGAATACTCCGTGTGATTTTGTACGTAACGCCCAACAAGGGATTTATAAAAAGAATCTTCTCTTTTATCTCTTTCATGATCACAGCCCTAGTGACAGGACTCTACGTGAACAAGCCTGACGTTGTAGTCGCCACGTCTCCCCAGCTCTTTGTGGGTGTTTCCGGATATATAATTTCGCGACTGAGAAGGATCCCGTTCGTCTTTGAAGTGAGGGACATCTGGCCTCAGTCTGCCATTGATTTGAAGATGCTCAGGATAAGAATGATAATACATCTGATGGAGAAGCTTGAACGCTTTCTTTACGCCAAATCAGCCCTGATAGTAACCACCACGCCGGTTCAGAGAATGAATATTCTTAAAAAATGCTTCACCGGAAAGATTGTCGAATGCATACCAAACGGAGTGGACGCTGAAAGATTCAACGTAACCGAAAAGAAGAATATCATTTGGAAAGACGGCGTGAAAAAGGGGTTTGCCGTGGCTTACATAGGCACAATAGGGCTTTCCCACAATCTGGACATTCTTGTGCAGGCGGCTTCAATTCTTAAAAACAAAAATATTTATTTCTTTATTATAGGCGACGGGGCTCAGAAGGAAAAGATTAGGGAATCCATAAGCCAAAAAAGACTGACCAATATTTTTTTGTGGGATAAGATACCCCTCGAAATGGTCCCCTACGCAATGCTTGAGGTTGACGCAGGTTTGGCGCATGAAAGGGACCTTCCCATGGCGAGGGAGATGTATCCGGCTAAAATGTTTGACGTGATGGCGTCGGGAAAGCCTCTTATTATAGGAATACACGGAGCGGCAAAGGAGCTTGTCGAGAAAAACAAGACAGGCATTGTTTTCAAATCAGATTCTGTGGACGACCTTGTAAGGGCAATAGAAAAGCTTGCGTCAAATCCTTCTCTCTGCATGGAACTCGGGCAAAACGGAAAGAATCTCGTTTACAGGGAATACAACAGGGAGAGCCAGGCGAGAGAGTATGCGTCTCTGATAGAAAGGTGTTTGACCAAGTAAAAAGATTTCCCTTGACAAAAAAACTCTTTTGTGATATAAACAAGCCCTCGAGGCAGCAGTGATCTAAAAAAATAAAAAAAGAAAATACCTCTTGACAAATTTAAAAAATTTGATATACTAATCATCCCCTTTTTAATAAGGGATTGAAATCAGAAAAAAAGATCTTTGAAATAATGTGCACTACCACACCATACCAATCGAAAAATAAGTCAATTTTTTTCGGAGGGTTTGATCCTGGCTCAGGACTAACGCTAGCGGCGTGTCTTAGCCATGCAAGTCGGACGGGCTTATAGCAATATAAGTCAGTGGCAAACGGGTGAGTAACACGTGGGTAATCTACCTTCAGGTGTCGCATAACAGGGGGAAACTCTTGCTAATTCGGCATAACACCGCTTTTACAAATGTAGAGGCGGTCAAAGCAGGGGACCGCAAGGCCTTGCGCCAGATGATGAGCCCGCGGCCCATTAGCTAGTTGGCGGGGTAACGGCCCACCAAGGCTTCGATGGGTAGCCGGCCTGAGAGGGTAACCGGCCACATTGGAACTGAGACACGGTCCAGACTCCTACGGGAGGCAGCAGGCTAGAAAATTGGGCAATGGGCGCAAGCCTGACCCAGTGACGCCGCGTGAATGATGAAGGCCTTCGGGTTGTAAAGTTCTTTAGACAGGGAAGATGGGGTGTAATGCTAACATCATTATACCTTGACGTTGTACCTGTAGAATAAGCTCCGGCTAACTCCGCGCCAGCAGCCGCGGTAATACGGAGGGAGCAAGCGTTGTCCGGAATCACTGGGCGTAAAGGGAATGTAGGTGGATAGGTTAGTTGGATGTGAAATCTTGCGGCTTAACCGTAAAACTGCATCCAATACTGCCTATCTGGAGTGCAGGAGAGGAGAGCGGAACTCCTAGTGTAGCGGTGGAATGCGTAGATATTAGGAGGAACACCAAAAGCGAAGGCAGCTCTCTGGCCTGTTACTGACACTGAAATTCGAAAGTTGGGGGAGCAAACAGGATTAGATACCCTGGTAGTCCCAACTGTAAACTATGGGTACTAGACGTGGGGAGAAATCTCCGTGTCGCAGCTAACGCATTAAGTACCCCGCCTGGGGAGTACGGTCGCAAGACTGAAACTCAAAGGAATTGACGGGAACCCGCACAAGCGGTGGAGGATGTGGTTCAATTCGAAGCAACGCGAAGAACCTTACCTGGGTTTGACATCTAGGGAACCCTCTGGAAACAGAGGGGTGCTCCGCAAGGAGAGCCTTAAGACAGGTGCTGCATGGCTGTCGTCAGCTCGTGCCGTGAGGTGTTGGGTTAAGTCCCGCAACGAGCGCAACCCCTGTCGATTAGTTGCCACCAATCTTTATGATGTTGGGCACTCTATCGAGACCGACGGCGACAAGCCGTAGGAAGGTGGGGATGATGTCAAGTCAGCATGGCCTTTATATCCAGGGCTACACACGTCCTACAATGACCGGTACAAAGGGAAGCAAGACCGCGAGGTGGAGCAAATCCCAAAAAACCGGCCTCAGTGCGGATTGCAGTCTGCAACTCGACTGCATGAAGTTGGAATCGCTAGTAATCGCAGATCAGCACGCTGCGGTGAATATGTTCTCGGGTTTTGTACACACCGCCCGTCACGCCATGGAAGTTGGGAACACCCGAAGTTATCCTACCGCAAGGTGGATGCCTAAGGTGGAATCAATGACTGGGGCGAAGTCGTAACAAGGTAGCCGTACGGGAACGTGCGGCTGGATCACCTCCTTTCTAAAGGGATTTCTGTTAAAGGAAATCGCAATATCAGTGGTAGTGCACATTTTTTTATTTTATAACTCTAAGTTTGGCATTAACTGGGCCTGTAGCTCAGTTGGTTAGAGCGCACGCCTGATAAGCGTGAGGTGGTTGGTTCAACTCCAACCAGGCCCACCATAAAAGGAAGGTAATGATGAAAAAATTGATTTTCGTTTTAATTATCTTATCTTCATCCATCCTATTTGCTTCTTTATCCGAATGGAATTCCCTTAAAACAGACCCGTCAATGACCGATGATCCGTATTCATTTCTGACATTTCCGTCGTCACTCATTGAATCGGATCAGTTCAAGACAATTATTTCCTTGGATTATTTTGATACTCAGGTTTCTGCGCTGGGTTTGTTTGAAAGTTACTGGGGGCGCCTCGGATTGATTATCGACAGGCAGTCCAATTCTCTCAGGGATTCTCTTATAAAAAACATGACCGGCAGAGACATTGTTCCCACCATACTCGGAATATCCGGAGGAAAAAAAATAAACAACTTCAATTTCGGTCTCTCTCTCTTCGGCTATAAAATAAGCGAATACCTCAAAGACAATGCTTCTCCCTACAACAACACAACTCTGGACATATCAGAGTTCTGCATAAATCCGTCCATTACTATGTCCGTCAATGAAATGCTTGCAATAGACGTGGCAGGAGACATTTCCATTCTCTCCGCAGGAGCGGATGACGTAAACCGAATACTTAAATCAGCCTCTCCGGCGGGTTACAAAATAACTGGCAGAGTGACGCAGATGTTTTCAGAGAACAGCATCGCTCTTCTCGCGAAATTTTCAAGAAATCCGTACGGTCTTGAGGAAATACAGCAGGGAGAATCATCCGGAGACGTAGAACTTGAAGTCGAAGACACTCTTTCTGTGAAGGTGCTTCTCTCCCTTGAATCATTTTCATACGTCAGCACATATCTTTCAGCCGCCTATGAACAGCAGACTCTTTCTTCAAAACTGTCTTTCGTGACAGGGTCGGAGAGCGAAGAGGTTGTAACTGTATCCAAATTTCCCGAACTGTCGGCTGGATTTTCGTTCTACATAAACAGAAATTTTGCAATCAATACAGGAGCTTCCGGCTGCTGGTTGAACACAAAAACCGAGAGCGCGCCACTCCTCTCTCCGGAAATTCAAACGAGCGGTTTTGAGTATGATCTCAGAATCGGCGCCTTGATTTCTTTTGACAATCTCAGGATAGCTCTTGACCTTTCAAAAGAGGCGGTTGCCTATCCGTTTTTCATATCAGGAAATGCAATCAACGGTCTTGACATTAACTTGGGTATTTCATATACTGGTTACGAATTTTAGGTTCTTTAGGCATTCTTTTTTAATGGGGGTATAGCTCAGCTGGGAGAGCACATGCTTTGCAAGCATGGGGTCAGCGGTTCGATCCCGCTTACCTCCATTTTTTTAGGGACGGTGGTTTCAAAAAGCTGCATTTTTCTGGAGGTTAGTATGCCGAGAACTGGAAGAATAGAGATTGAAAATACTTTTTATCACGTAATATGCAGAGGACAGCGAAAAGATAAAATATTTCTATGCGACGATGATATGGAGTGTTTTGTTACTTTATTGAAAAAGACTTTAAAGCGAACTGATATAGAACTGTTCGCTTTTTGTTTAATGCCGAACCACTATCACTTACTTTTAAAAAGAAACAAAGACAAAATAGAAAAATTTCTTAGAATTATTAATACGCGTTATGCTATTTATTTCAATAACAAATATGGATTTAGCGGTCATGTTTTTCAGGACAGAGCAAAATCTTTTGTTGTTCTGAGCGAAAAATATCTTTACACAATAGTTATCTATATTCACGGTAATCCGTCGAGAAAAGGCTTTGTTAAAGACCCTTGCGATTATAAATACTCAAGCGCATTGGTTTATAAAACGCACGCCTCGGCTTCTCTGATAAATTATATAAAACCGGGTATGGTTTACGATTATGATCAAATGCTTAATAAGAAAGATGAGTATTTTGGTGAAGAGAAAGATTTTCTCAAGCTTGAGAAAAGAAAACAAAGGATAAATAAAAAATACAAAAACAAGCGCTTTGAAGACGAGAGCCTTGAAAAGGATTTGGAAATTATCTCTAAAAAAATTTGCTGTGAATCAGAGAAAGAAAAAAGAAAATTAATAGCGAAGCAACTTTACGAAAGAGGATATACCATTAATGAGATAGCTGTGGTTTTCAAAAAAAATAAATGCACCATAAGTAAATGGTTGTCCTTCTAAAATACAGCTTTTTGAAACCACCGTCCCTAAGAATTTTTCCTCTTGACAAAAAAAGTTTTTTGAATATACTATCCTAGCGGTCGGAGGAACATCATCCCTCCAAAAAAACAAAAAATAAAAAAACGCAAATTAGCTCTTGACAAATTTCTAAAGTTTGATATAATAATCATCCTTTTAAATTGAATTACTTTGAAAGTTCTTTGACATTTTGATTTCTGTAGGAATGCATCTTATGGATTAAGATACTAAGAGTATATGGGGAATGCCTTGGCACAGATAGGCGAAGAAGGGCGTAGCAGGCTGCGATAAGCCTCGGGGAGCCGTCAAGCGGGCTTAGATCCGAGGATTTCCGAATGGGGAAACCTGATGCGATAAACTCGCATCGTCCATGAATAAATTCATAGTTCATGGTCGCCAACCCAGAGAAGTGAAACATCTCAGTAACTGGTGGAAAAGAAAACAAAAGTGATTTCCCAAGTAGTGGTGAGCGAACGGGAAAGAGTCTAAACCCAGACATACGTGATAGGCTGCAACCGTTGTATGTCAGGTGTCGTGGGACCTGAGTGGCTAAGTGCAGTGAAGCCAAAAGGTTACAAATCATCTGTATAGCAGAACTGTTTGGAATGACAGGCCACAGAAGGTGAAAGCCCGGTATGCGGCATGCAGATGACCTTTTTCAGGTATCCCAAGTACCACGGGACACGTGAAATCTTGTGGGAATCCGGGAAGACCATTTCCTAAGACTAAATACTAATCTGTGACCGATAGTGCACTAGTACCGTGAGGGAAAGGTGAAAAGAACCCCTGGCGGGGAGTGAAATAGAATCTGAAACCATATACTTACAATCAGTCGGAGGGCTACATTCCGGGCAACCGGAGTATGCCTGACGGCGTACCTTTTGCATAATGGACCGGCGAGTTGTCGTATGTTGCAAGGTTAAGTGAAAGTAATCACGGAGCCGTAGCGAAAGCGAGTCCGAATAGGGCGTTTAGTAGCATGCTGCAGACCCGAAGCTGAACGAGCTATCCATGGGCAGGATGAAGTCTCGGTAACACGAGATGAAGGTCCGAACCAGTAACCCTTTAAAAGGTTTTGGATGACCTGTGGATTGGAGTGAAAGGCTTAACAAGTTCAGTGATAGCTGGTTCTCCCCGAAATAGCTTTAGGGCTAGCCTCGGATGGTTAGCATTGGGGGTAGAGCTCTGAAAAGGTTAGGGTGCCACAAGCATACCGACCCTTATCAAACTGCGAATTCCAATGCTCAAAGTCCGGGAGTCAGGCAGTGGGGGCTAAGCTTCATTGCCGAGAGGGAAACAACCCAGACCGCCAGTTAAGGTCCCAAAATATAGGCTAAGTGGTAAAGGATGTGAAATTACACAGACAGCCAGGATGTTGGCTTAGAAGCAGCCA
>JAQVDU010000038.1 GCA_028698175.1 bacterium
TTCGGAATTGACTTTTTCAAATACGTTGAGGAACCTCGCGTCTATGGAGGCAAAGACCTGCCTTGATTTCTCCACAAAATCCTGCGCGTCGGCGAAGGGCTTCAGCACTTCATCTTCAGGAAGGGTGGCATGCGCGTCATATGGCATCATTTTATCAAGCTGAAGTTTTTTTGTCTTCCCCGCAATTATCTCCCTGAGAAGCGGAGTGCACACCTCCAGCACTGCATCATGGAACTCGGCGCACTCTTTTGGAGTGTAATCGAACCTTTCAAGCTCCTTGAATCTGTATTCCGTGTAGCTTTTGAATCCGGCATTCAGAGCCATTTGGTGCCTCTGCGCCACCATCTTTAAGAATATGGCGTCTATGCTCTCCTTGAGCGCCAGTCTCTTTGCGGCGACCTTCTCGAACGCCTCTCTTCTTATGCTTCTGTCCTTGGACTCGAAGAACTGCGCCATCTGCGACTGGGTGTACTCCTTGCCCTGAAACTCTATCATTACGCTCCCCACCTTTTCCTGGTAATCGACGGAAAGGTTGGCGACGTCGGTTTTAATCTTCACATTCTCATCTCTGAAAATCCGAACTGAGACTTCGAGACGCTTCAGAAACAAATCCCATTTTGAGTCCTTTATTTCTTTCGCAAAGGAAGAATCTGCGATTTTCTTGTTTATCAGGAATGAAATCTTTTCAACCTCCGGACCTATCTTGTCATTGAAGAGCGAGAAGCGCTCCCTGTATTCTGCGTTTGCAGTGTCGCGCGTCATGTTGATGTATGCCCAGCCGTAATCCTCCTGAAACGCTTCCGTGAGTCTGCCGTAATCATTGATGAGATTTTCAAGGTCTTCTTTTGAATCTATAACCCTTTCGCTGAGCTCCATGTAGTACGGAGCTATTTCTTCGAATGAGTTTACTTTGAATGAACTTTCGAGGTATCTTTTATCCATTGTGCCTTCCTTCAATTAGGTTATTGAAAAAACAACGAATATTTGCTACTCTATACAGATGCAAATAACAGAATTAAGTATAAAAAATTTCAGAAATTTTGCAATAGGAGATTTCAAGTTTAAGGAGAGAACCGCAATAACCGGTCCAAACGGCAGCGGAAAGACATCTCTCATCGAAGCCATACACTATCTCTCCTCATTCAAATCATTCCGTTCGGCGGCAGATTCAAAAGTGGTGAAAATAGGAGAAGAGGATTTTGTAGTCAACTGCTCGGGAGAGAAGGAGGGAGAATCGTTTTGTCTCGGAATGCAGTATGCCAACTCGAAAAAGACCCTCTCATTAAACAGGGAGAGGATAGAGAAGCTCTCTGACGGATTCGGAGTCTTCCTCTCAGTAGTTCTCTCAATATATGACAAGCTGTTGTCGCATCAGTACTCGATATACAGAAGAAAGTTTCTCGACAAGCTGATATCCACAATTGACGACCAGTACTTTGAGAATCTCATACAGTACCATGCTATTCTCAAGCAGAAGAACAATGCTCTGAAGCAAAACCAGCAGAGAACCCTTATAGACACATATTCTGCGCAGATGTCTTCAAGGTCGGAGTATATCTATGAAAGGCGTCTGGAGTTTTCATCCTACTTTGAAGAGGTTCTGAACAGGGTTTATGCAAGAATTTTCGGAAAAGAGAAGCTGATAAAAGTAAAGTACTACTCATCCAAAGACAACGGTGAATACACCCAGCTTCCTCTTTTGGAAGCTGCGCGCAGAAAGTTTGAAAGCGAGCAGAGGAGGAAGCGCACTGTTTGCGGAGTGCATCTTGACGATTACGTGGTGACCGTGGATGACCATCCGATAAGCGAATTCGGAAGCGAAGGGGAGAAGATACTTCTCGGAATAACAATGAAGGCGGCTGAGATCCAGCTGATATATGAAAACAGGGGAGAGTATCCGGTGATAATGGTGGATGACGCATTCACTGAGCTTGACGAGAAGAAGAGAAGGTCCATGATAGACCTCTTTGAGGAGTACCCCCAGCTGATACTAACGTACCCCACAGGCAAATCGAATGACAATGACTACTACACCATTGACCTTGGAGATAAAAGGTGAAATTATACGAGCTTATTCTCTTGTCAGTCGGACTCTCCATGGACGCGTTTGCCATATCCCTTACGTGCGGCATATACTCAGGAAATGAAAAAATTAAAATAGCATTGAAATCTGGGCTCTTCTTCGGAGTATCGCAGGCGATTATGCCTGTAATAGGCTATTTCCTCGGAAAATCATTTGAATCTCTGATAAAATCCTTCGACCACTGGGTCGCCTTCATTATACTATTTGCTATCGGTGTAAAGATGTTTTATGAGTCATTCAAAGAGGAGGAGTGCAGAGAGAGAGTTGACACGTCGTCATTCAAAGTGATGCTTCTTTTGGCGCTTGCAACAAGCATTGACGCTTTAGCATGCGGAATTTCCATATCGGTTTTAAACGGAGGAATACTAGTGCCTGCTTTGTTTATAGGCACTGTAACTTTCATAATAGCCTTCTTCGGTGTTATTCTCGGAGACCGCCTCGGAAAATCATTCCGCAGGGGGGCTGAAATTTTCGGTTCCCTTGTCCTTGTCTTCATCGCTTTCAAAATCCTCTTTGAACATTTATAGGGACGGTGGTTGAAATAGTTGAAATTTCACCGTTTTTCGCCAGATAAGTACTTGCAAACAGTAGTTTTATCCAAGTTCAACAGTTTTGCAATCTCCCTTTCGTTGTACCCCATTTTTGTCAATTTAAAAGCAAAGTCTTTTCTTGTAGTGCGATAGATCAAATTATCTTTTTTGATATTCAGTATTTGACAAAAATATTCTAATGATTTAATTTTCCGAGTTTCGCAATTTCTCCTTTTTTCATCATCCCTGTTTACTCTTGTCATAATTCTTTTCTCAATTTTCGAAAAAGCATTTGTACTTCCGATGTATTCTTCTCTGATGTTGATATATGATTTATTTAAAACGACTTGATGCTTATTAGGTTCATAAATTTTTAAAAAACCGGTCGTATTTAGATTATCAGTTATGTAGAATCTTGCACTAGAATATGGATAGTCTTCCGCTTTCTCAACAATCGCTTTTTTAACCGGATTGTTATGGATGTATTTTATTAGAGAAATAATGTATTTTTCGTCAAGTACTATAAGCATTTTTGCTCTGTCCTGAAACACATGGCCCACTAAATCGTGTTTGCGATTGAAATGAATAGCGTATCTTGTGTTCAGTGGTTTCAAGAGTTTGTCAATACTGTCGCGATTCAACTTTACCAATAGATGATAATGATTATCCATGAGACAAAAAGCAAAGATTTCAACGTCAACTCTTCTTAAGATTCTGGAGAGTGCTTTTAAGAAAAATATTTTGTCTTCGTCACACAAATATATTTTGTCTTTTCTCTGCCCTCTGCAGATTACATGATAGAAATAATTCGGTAAATTGATTCTACCTCTTCTTGACAAAACAACCTCCTTTTTTTTGTCATTTCAACTATTTCAACCACCGTCCCTAGAAAGCACTTTTTTATGAACGGCGGCGTTTGGAGAGGAGCATGATGTCTTTGAGGTCTTCGCAGTGCTTTGCTTTGCACCAGTTGTCGTCAAAATGAGAGTCGGTTACTATCTGCGCTATGGAGGCGAGGGCTCTAAGGTGGAAATTCCTTTCGTCGAGCGTGCCTACTAAAATGAATATAGACTTTACTCTGCTGTGCTCTTCATCAAAGAATATTCCCTCAGGATTCCTTACAATAAACAAACGGAAAATCTTCTCGCCGTCAATTACTATGTGCGGAATGGCAATATCCTCGGAAATCGTCGTTCCGTACTTTTTTTCTCTATCCATTAATTTTGAGAATATTTCATCTTTTTGTATTCCGGTTGAAGTAGAGATTCTTTCGGATATAATTCTGAAAAGCCCTTCATAATCCGTCTTCTCTTTCATGTCTATGAAATCTGACTCCTTCACCAGTTTGTCGAATTTATCCTCGACAATATTGTCCCTTTCTCTTATAACCTCCCTAAGTTCATTCTCCAGAAACCTGCTTGTGAGCTCCTTTGAAGTTATCCTTTCTATTATGTGGAGAAGGGCATACTCCCTTGCAGAGCGCTTCATCCCGTAGAATAAAAAGACGAAGAGGGAGAATGTTATCAGAACTATGCTTATCAGTATTGCAGCGTTTCCCATGTTGATTATTATGAAAGCGAATCCTATTGTCCCAAGTATCTGGGGTAAAGGATAGAGGGGCGTTTTGAAGGTGGGTCTGTAATTGAGAATGCCGCTCTCTCTTAAAACGACAACTGAAAGGTTGGAAAGGATGTAATTCACGATAAGAACCGTGGATGCCGCTTTGATAAGCATGTCAACTTCAAGAAAAATGGCTGAAGTGACGAATGCCCCCGTGAGCAGTATTGAATAGTGAGGTGTCTGAAACTTCGCATTCTCTCTTCCCAGAAGAGAGGGCAGAAGCTTGTCCTTGCTTAGGGCAAACGGGTACCTTGACGCGGCCATTATCCCCGCATTTGCAGTGGCGAAGAACGCGATGACTGCCACGAATGCGAAGAGGTATGCTCCCGGTCTGCCGTAGGAGATGTTTGCCGCATCAGAGACCGGAGTGAGGGATGATTCAAGAACTCCGGCAGGAAGCACCCCTATTGTCAGAAATACGGTTCCTATGTAAATAACCATGACTGAAACGAGGGAGACAAGAAGCCCTATAGGAATGTTTTTGGAGGGATTCTCAACCTCCTCAGCCATTGATGCAATCTTCAAAAGCCCGCCGTAAGAAACAAAAACATAACCTGCCGCGGCTATCATAGGCATGATTCCGTGGGACGCAAACGGCTTGAAATGGGCAGGGTTTACGTGTTTGAAAGTGATTAAAGCGAATACTGAGACAAAGAAGAGAACGAATGCGACCATTCCCACCTGGGTCTTGCCTGCGTTCTTTACTCCTACTATGTTGACCAGAGTGAAGATCAGAGAGAATATGACTGCCACAAAGCGTATGTCAAAATTGAAAAAGTAAATTCCGAATTCCGCTATTCCTATGAGGGCGAAGGAGCTTTTAAGGCATAAGGCAAACCAGCTCGACAAACCGGAGACAGTGCCGACCATCGGACCCAGAGAGCGCGTTATATAGTAGTAGTCGCCTCCGGATTTCGGCATTGCCGATGAGAGTTCCGATATGGATAAAAGACCTGTGAATGCCAGAATGCCTGCCAAAAAATAAGAAAAAAGAATGCTCGGACCTGCCGTCTTGAATGCAAGTCCCGGAATGATGAATATGCCTGAGCTTATCATAGCGCCTGCCGCTATGGAGAATATGTCCAATAGATTTAGTTTTCTGTGCGCTTTTCCCATGGATATTTTATACTTGAAAAAAGAGGGTCTGTCAATAGAATTTCAAAAAAAAGGGCGGGGATAATCCCGCCCTTTTAAAAAAGCGATTTAAAACTTACTTTGTAACTATTATCTTTCCTTCAAGCTTCTCCTTCGAATTGTTGATTTTGAAGAAGTAAACTCCTGATGAAACTTTGCCTCCGCCTGAATCCTTCATATTCCAGCTCAATTTGTTAATGCCGATCTTCGGATTGTCAAGAGAGAGGTCTGCGACCTTTGAACCGAGAAGCGAGTAAATCTCCACCGAGATTCTTTCGTTTGATGATGAGTAGAGCATAAAGTCGAATGAAGAATTGGGCTTCGCGATAAGCTCCATCTTTCCGAGCTTGAATGCGGATTCATTTGGCGGATTGATTCCTGTGAGTCCGGTAGAGAATCCTATCGTATAGGGCACTGATTTGACAACGCTTCTGTATCCCATTGTGTCATAGAATATGTCAAACGTGACATAGTATGTCTGGTTGTATTTGAAATCATCATGGAATATGAAGAGAGAGTCGAGATTCTCATTGAATGCCATAAGAAGAAGTCCCGGGTCGGGTGATACGACAGCATCCACCCACAATGAAGTGTCAATCGGTTCGGAGAATTCAACCATAACGGTCTGCGAAAGATAGACGCTCACCTGTCTGTCGTACGGCTTTGTGGATACTATGTACGGAGCGTAAAAGTCGCCTTCAACCGTTTCAACATTGTGTTTTTCAAAGGGCGCGGGAATGATCGCTGAAGAACCGATTGTTCCTCCGTGCGTATAGAGTGTGTTGCCCAACATTCCCACTGCGCTTCCGTCAATGCCTGTGTTGAGATTGGCGCCAATGTCATACCAGAGATTGTCATCTGAATCATACCTGTATGCTTTGTTTGAATAGGGTCCTCCCCAAGAGCCGGAGACGTCTCCAGCCACAACATAAACCTCTCCGTTTGAAACGACCAAAGAAGTGCCTTTGCCACCGACGTCAGCCGGTGTGGGAGCGAGAACAGTCCACGGAGTTCCGCCCACAGTGTCTGCAGAGGGCTGGAATCTGAAAAAGTCATGGTACCCCTGATAATCTCCCGTTATGTAAGCATACTCTGTCTCTCCGGGTTCTCCGTAGAAGAATGAGCCGATTATTATTCCGTGCGCACCGGTTAAGAATGTATGCGTCTTCCATGGGGTTCCGCCGACAGTGTCGCCAGCTAAATCATAAGAGTAGCAGAAGAGCGTGTCGCCGAAGTCGCCTATAGGATATCCGCCGAGAATGTACATCACGTCATTGACAACGTTTCCACCGCATCCCAGAAGTCCCACAGGAGAAAGGGTTCCAGTTCCCCATGTCATAGTGCGCAAATCAAAAATCTGCGTAGCGTGCACAGCGGCAAATGACAGGTTGCCGCCGTCTATGACCACAAGCTTGCTGTCTATAACTGCGCAAGAAGGTCCGAAGACGGGAGAGGGAAGGGTTGTAAGTGTAGTCCATCCTGCCAATGTGTCATACGTCTGCACAAGGTTTACAAGGGCGCTTGTATTAAGGCCTCCCACAACGTAGAGCTTGCCCTCTGAATCAACGCATCTTCCGGCCCACTGGGTGGAAGTCGAAGTAGTCGGGTCAAGTGTGGTCCACATTACGACCGGACTATCTATTGTGATGTCGTATGAAAGAGTGTCATTCGTTCTGTCAACATCATGCTTCATATTGGTATAAAAATATATGGTGCTCGTTCCGGGAACGTGGGGAGCGTAGAATGTTGCAAAGGTCACGTCTGTAAATCCGGCAGGGATGAGGTTTGATACAAGCTGTGAATCGCTGTAAACCTTCAAGCCGCCCTCAAAGACGTCGCAGTGAGCATAAAACGTAAGCGTCTGGGTTCCGTTGTTTGTGAATTCCGCAGACGGCGTATAGTCGCTAAGATAATTCTGGGGCGACGTCGGGTCGTATGCAAAAGTGGGAGTCGCATCAGCGTCATACGTGCTGAAGTAAAGAGTGTCAACTCCGTCAAATGTGTCTTTGAAGACCTCAGCGTACATCATGTACTGCTTCAGGTAGAGCGGCGTGAATGCCGGGAAGACGAGCTCAGTGTCAGCCGCGCTTGCCAGAGAATCTGCGACAAGGACAGAATCCCTGTACGCCACTTCTCCGGTAAGAACGTCCTTCACGGACAATCTGATCCAGACGTCTGCAAGGGTCTCTGTTGTCACGTTTAATATCTGGACAGT
Source organism: bacterium (assembly GCA_028698175.1). Classification (GTDB taxonomy): domain Bacteria; phylum Hydrothermota; class 32-111; order 32-111; family 32-111; genus UBA2202. Next base: position 7,583 of record JAQVDU010000038.1, read on the forward strand.
AGGCTCAAATGCAACCGGATTTATCACGGTTGCAGAGGGAGTCGTTATATCAACAATGAATCCTATTGCCTTTATCTCTTTCTCATTGTCAGAAGGGATTGAAATGTGCGATTCGCCGGGAGTAGGGTCGTATGTGGTCATCTGACCCGCAAAAGCAAATACGCCGAGCATTATCGCCATTAACGCGAATAAGAATTTTTTATTCATTTACACTCCTTTTTTGGTTGCATAAAGCATAAGCCAAAATTTTCGAAAAGTCAATAAGGAAAATTCCAAATAAATGTCACAAAATATTGACAATTAATTATATGAGATGTAAAATTAAATAAATTAATATCGGGAGGATAAATGAAAAAAATTCTCTTGCTCGTTATTGCGGTTGGATTTGTTCTCAACGCATCAGCTGTTGATTATGAGAGAAAGTCATTCGACAAGTTCGGATTTTCAATGGAGATTCCATCCAATTGGAATTCAGGGAGCATAACTGAAAAGGGATTCTCATACACCAACGATGACGCCAACACCCTCTACTATTCTTTCTATTACAGTTTTTATCCGTTTGATTCAGCCGGAAGCACCTATGCCGACTATTCCGTATTTGATGAAGATTACAGAAAGTCAATCCAAAATCATGCCGAAGAAGTCACAAATGACGATTATTATGAGTTTGATGTGCTCTTTACGGCAAATGAATTCGTCAAGATTAACAACAGAACGTTCCTTCACCTGAGATTTGACGGGCTTCTCTGGGATGAATACTATGATGATTACTCTCTTCCTGAAATCTTTGACGAAATAGATTACATAGTTCTCAAAGACGGAATTCTTCACAATTTCAGCATTTATTTGGCAGACTATTATCTTTCAGATAATGAAGAAAAGATTCTGGAGCATATTGTAAGGTCGATAAGTTTTAAATAATATAAAAACAGGAGTTTGTATGAAATGTAATGAGGGAAAAATTGACAGGACAATCAGAGTAATCCTCGGTATTGCGCTTATAGCCGGAGGATACTTTTTATCGGCATGGTGGCTCTACATATTGGGGGGAATTCTTCTTGCTACAGGGCTTACCGGCTTCTGCCTTCTTTACGTCTTTTTCAAGATAAACACCTGCAAGAAATAATTTAAAAAACATCTTGATTTTTTTTGTAAATTGAGCCATAATTTGTAAAGGAATATGAAACATTAGAGACAACCATCTCTGACACTTAATTTTGTTTTGAGTTAAACAAAAGGGAGTAAATATGCGGGAAAAATTTGACAGTGCAGTCAAAAAGAGAGATGAACTCTCCGAACGAAGAGAAAACGCTATAAAAGAGAAGCTTGAAGATGAAATCAAGAGGTTCGGCCATGAAGATAAGGCGGAGAAGTGGCGAAAATACTTCAAAACCGGAAAGGGCCAGTATGCTGAGAATGACAAATTCATAGGGCTTGAGATGCCTGAAATCGTCTCGTATGTCAACAAATACATGGAGATTGACGACAGACAGCTTCTTGAACTTTTAAAGTCCAGGTATCATGAGTGCAGGTCGATTGCCCTTTCCATAATGGTGAAAAGGTTCGAAAGGGCAGATGAAGAGGAGAAAAAGAAAATATTTGAGTTTTACCTTAACAACACAAAATGCGTCAACAACTGGGACCTTGTCGACATATCCGCTCCTGTTATAGTGGGCGGATACCTATTCGGAAAGGAAGGGCGGATACTTGAGCGTCTTGCAAGGTCGGATAACCTTTGGGAGAGGAGGATCGCAATAATTTCAACTCAGACATTCATCAATAAGGGAATCTGCAAAGAGTCCCTTGAAATTGCGGAGATTCTTTTGAATGATTCCGAAGATTTGATCCACAAGGCGGTCGGATGGACTTTAAGAGAGGTGGGAAAGAAGTGCGGAATTGAAAAGGAGGAGGAGTTTCTGCAGAAGCACTTTAGGATTATGCCCAGAACCATGCTCCGCTACGCGATAGAAAAATTCCCCCCTGAAAAACGGGACTATTATATGGCAAAATGAAAATACAAAAGAGTAAAAAGGTTAAAAAGTAAAAGAGTGTGACAAAACAATTCGAAGAACTTGAAGTATACAAAGATAGCAGGCTTCTTACTAAAGAAATATACTTGTTGACTGAGAAAAGAATTAAGGGCAAAGATTATTCTCTATCGGATCAAATGAGAAGAGCCTCGGTTTCAATTATGTCCAACATTGCTGAGGGATATGAAAGAAATTCAAAAAATGAATTCGCAAGGTTTCTTCTAATAGCTAAAGGTTCCAGCGGTGAATTGAGAAGTCATTTAAGTGTTGCTTTTGACATGAAGTACATTGATATCGAAGAATATGAAAATCTGACGCAAAAATCAATGCTGATATCAGCAATGATTTTTGGATTGATTAGATATTTAAAAAGCAAAAAAACATAAAAAAGGAGGACATGTCAATGTCCTCCTTTTAATCCTAATGCATTTCTATCTGATTAACTTTTGTTTTACTCCTTTTTACTTTTTTACCTTTTAACTTTTTCACTTTTTCACTTTTTTATTTTATTACAGTCAGCTTTCCGGATGCGCTATATTTTCCAGCTGTGAACCTGTAAACGTATGTGCCTGAAGGCAGGGTCTTTCCGCTGTTGTCCTTAAGGTCAAATATTACTTTGTGCGTTCCGCTTGACACTCTTGCATTGACAATGGTTCTGACCATTGAACCGTTGAGCGAATAAACTTCCATTTTTACTTCAGTTTCATTCTCAACAGAATAGTCGAACCTCACAAAGCTGTTTGTTACATTCATTGCAGGTATTTCAAGCATAGTTTTCCCGACAAGCATATTTTTGGAATTGACGCCTGTGAGTCCTGTTGAGAATCCGAAGGGATTCGGCACTGACGAGGTCTTGAGGGGGTAGCCCATTGTGTCATAGACGGAGTTTAAAGTGACATAGTATGTTGTATTGTACCTGAAATCCTCATGGAAAATCTTGAGAGTGTCCTGTGTGGAGTTCCAAACTCCAAGGAGGAGTCCCGGGTCGGGATTGACGTCAAAATTGAAGCCTATCGAGGTGTCAATCTTTTCCGAGAATCCGACGACAATGGTTCTCCATAATGGAACGCTGGTAGATTTGTGGGTAGGATAGGTAAAATTAATGAACGGCGCCTTTGTGTCATACGAGTTGAAAGCTGAGCCTGTCCTTTCATGCACAAGGGTGTTGAAGAAACCTCCGCTTGCTTGCATGTAACCGTTAGCAAGAACTGCAGGTGCAAAGGCGTAGTTGGGATTTATAAGTTTGTAGCCGGAGTTTGACCATGTGTCCGACTGAACATCATAGAAGAATGTTTGAACGCTGCCTGCTCCCCATCCTCCCGTTACGCATCCGCCGGCAAGTATGAATTTATCTCCGTCCCAGAAGAGTCCGGGGTTCTGTCCGCCTACGGTAGTCGGAGGCGTCGTTATTGTCGTCCAAGTGTTTTGGTTTATGTTGTATATGTAATATCCGTAGGTCGTGCCTCTGTAATCTCCTCCCACCATGATGAGAGAATCAAGATCGTTTGCAGTGGGGTTTGCACCGAGTATGAGTCCCGATGTTCCTCTCGGGCACGGGGCAATGGTGTCCCACGGAGTTCCGCCTATTGTGTCAGCTGCAGCCGTGTATACATAATTGTAGCAGTATGAGGGGAATGCCGAGTTCATGGATCCGCCGACAACGTATATCTTGCCGTTGGAGTACCCTCCTCCGAATGCAAAGAGGGATGTGGGCATTGCCGTTCCGCTTGACCATGAATTGCCCGCGATGTCATAAATCTGAACATAATTCACCGTAGTGCCGAAAGACGAATCCAATGTGCCTCCGACAACGTACAATTTGTTGTCTATTATTGCGCAGCTTGCGCCGCAAACTGCCGTGGGAAGAGTTGTCACAAGATTCCAGCCGGAGTCCGGCGAGTAGAACTGTACGTCGCTGATTATTGCATAACCTGAAGAGTTGAGGCCTCCGACGACAAAGAATCCGTCATCGTAAGCGCAAACTCCCGGAATAAGCCTTGCAGTCAGATAATTTCCGACGTCTTCCCAGTTCAAAGCGCACATGGAAACCGAGGAGAGTGTATCGTTTGAACGGTCATAGTCGGCAGTCATCTCCGAAAATGCCGTAAAAGTGTACTCTCCGACGTCATGGGGAGCCGAAAACAGAGGGAAGCTGACAGTCGAGGTGCTTCCGTTAGTAAGGTCTGCGACATAGACTGTTCCGTTGAAGATTTCTGTTCCGTTATTTTCGATTACAAGCCTCACGTCAAAATCCGCAGTCATTGTGCCGTTGTTCGTCACGTCAACGGAAACAGGATAGTCGAGAACGTAATTCATTGATGCCGACGGACAGATGAAATTCGAAAGGGCTACTTCAAGGTCGTGCGTCCTGAAATCAAATGACTGTGTGTCATTGTAGTGCAGAGTGTCTGCGGGAAGGTCTATTTCAGATACGATGTAGTACTCACTGAGATAACTGGGAGTAAAGGACTTTGCCATCTCAAAAGTGTCATAGGTAAATGTGTAAATTGTGTCTGTTATCTGCAGAGTGTCTGCATAGAGAAGCACGCTGTCTTTTGAGTATATCCAGCAGTAAAGATTCATTCCGCCAAACTGGTCTTTAAAGCCGTTGTTATAAATCTCAATCTCAGGATTGAATGACATGGGAGAAATGACCAGCTGAGGGTTTATGAAACTTTCAACAGTCATGTCATTTGAGTCCGTCGGAACAGGCTCATACTGAATAACTATGTTGTCTATGCCCATTCCCCATCCCCATTCTCCTTCGTCATTGAACAAAATTCTTATCTGGAGTGAATCATTATCATCGTATGAGTCAAGAGAGAGTGTGTCGGATGATATCTGGTCAACAGTGTGGTTTACTAGGGTTGTCCATCCGCTCCATGAACCGTTAAAGGTCCTTACGTGGGTCTCGAAATAGCCCAATCCTCCGAAATCCTGCATGTTGTAATCATAGCTTATTGTAGTCCAGAATGCGCCCGGAGTGGCAATGGATGGAGTTATAAGCTCCTCAATTGTTGCCGCCGAAACGCCTGCCGCGTCATCATTGTACTGCGCAAAGTATGTTCCGGGATTATTTGAAATTGGGTCGTATGCGCCTGTCGTATAATCAACGATTGTAAACTGAACAGCGTCTGCGTTGCCGTTTACAACAGTCCATCCCGCGGGAATCGTTCCCGACTCAAACCCCTCGTTGAGAAGGTCGACGGCCTTCGGACTGCTCTTCGGACTCAATGCCTTATCAGCGATGAAATCCCTTTTCAAGTCCTGCTTGTCCAGCGCCGCTTTGTTCGGCTTTATTGATAAATCGCCCGCAAAAGCTGACACGGCAAAGCATGCGAGAATCGCCGCTACAAATACTACTCTTTTCATCATTTTGACCTCCATCTCCTTTTTATTGTTTATTTTAATGACTCTTTTGTCTTTTAAACTCGCAACTGTTTTTACCAGCATACCAGCTCACCAGCGCACCAATCGTCCGTTATTGCGATGAGTCCTTTTTGCATTTGCATTTGAACTCGCACTTATCACCTCGTACCCAGTACCTCGTACCTAGTACCTAGTACCCAGTACCTCGTACCTAGTACCTCGTACCTAGTACCTATCACTTATTATACGTCTCAGGCAGTCCTATTTTCTTCTTTAAATCGTCATTGTACTTCTTTGCCGCATTAAACGCCTCTTCCATGGAGATATATCTGCTATCGCGCGCATGATACATCTCAGAGGATGAATTCAACATAACGTAACCTGCAAGGCATGAAACTATCGAGGCGGTTCCTATGTAGGGAAGAGCATTGTAAATATCATCCGGAAGGTCGGGCCAGCCGAGAAGAATGCTGCTGAATGTAAGCAAGGTTGCGGTCAGCCCCGTAAGGAATGTCGCGCCGCCAACTCCACCGAGAATGTTGGCAGTTTTTTGTCCTGCTCTATCCTCTTCTCAATGTCAAAATTGCCTATCGTTCTTGCGAATTCAGTAAGAGATATAGATCTGCCGCCCTTGTAAAAATTCATGTTCTGGTCAAATGAGAGCTTCAACGAATCATACTGAGCTATCTCGCTCTTCATGCTTTCGAGCATCTTCTCCTGTATTGCGGGCGTGTCTTTGAGCACTATGGTTGAAGTCGAGCCTTCCTCAATGTTTATTATCTGGTCATGTATGACTATGTTATCCTTCTTGATTTTGAGGTAGTGCGAACCCTTCTGTACGTTCTTTATCTCAGCCATGTCCCTGCCCACGTAAACCTCGTCTATGTAAATGGTGATGTCTTTTATTTCCGAGAATATTTTGAGGGTTCCAGTCTGAGCCGACAGTATCACTCCCGCTGTCAGAAGAAAAACAAAAATTAAAATTTTTTTTGTGTGCATGGTCTTTCCTTTTTTACAATTCTGCTTATTTTATCATAATATTTTCAATATTCAAGTGGCAAGCCAATCTATTGACAAAAATAACCCGTCGGATATATAATATAAGGAAAAAACAGGAGAAAAAATGAGAAACAAACTGATTGTCATGTCAGTGCTGATTGCGCTCTCCATAGCATCATTTGCCCAGACCGGCACACTGAAGATATTTTCCGAGGTTGACTCCATTGACATATACCTTGATGAAATATACAAAGGCAGGAGTACAAGCACGATAGATGGGCTGAAACCTGGAAGCTACTATCTGAAGGTGTTAAGGAAGGACGTGGTTATACTAAGCGACATAGTGGGAGTTCAGCCAAACCAGACCACGACTGTTTTAATTAAGATGACTGACGATATCAAAAAGAAGCTTCTTCAGGGTATGGCTCCCCAGATAGAGGAGTACAAGTCAAAGAAGATGACGGTTTACGAAGGCAGTTACACAAAGTGGCACGTCAGAATCGGTGGCACGCAGATAACAGATAATGAATATCTGAAACTTTCAAAGGACACTGCGGCATTTAACATGATGGAGCGCGACAAGAAAGCTCAGAGAATACGCACGATAATCGGAGTTCCTCTGATAATAGCTGGCGGAGCATTCTACGTCTATGCGGTATACAAGGCGGCTTCCGAGGAGCCGGTTCTTCCGGGCGCCAGCACTGACTTCTGGACGAATGCAATGTACATAACAATCGGCGCCATTCCATTCGGCACCGGCATGTACCTCACAGCGGCTCAACCGCATAAAAGGTACGTGACCTATGAAGGCGCAGTCGAGTATGCGAAGAAATACAATGCTAAGTTAAAAGAGGATCTCAAGCTGCCGTCTGACTTCGAACCCGCTCAATAACTCTGCACAACAAATCTTCAGGGCGGAGACAGAGGGTTCGCTCCTATGGTATTGACTTTTCTAACCCCTCGGATAAACTTATTGAAATCAAAAAGGGGAGTTTAGATGAAAAAATGTTTCTTGGGTTTTCTCACAGCTATTATCTTCTTAAGCGCATTCGCGCAGGAAGCAAGTTCGCAAACGAGCGAGAGCAAAGATATCTCCGGATACCAGTTCAAAATCTCCATTCCCGATTTATGGAAGGAAAAGACAAAAAAAGATGACTCATTCTCATATGATGCCGGCAATTCAATGATCTTTGATTATATAATGTATCCTTATGACTCATCAGGCGCAAAGTACAAGGATTATTCTGTTTTCAGTGAAAGCGACAGGAAGAAGCTCTTAAAAGAGGGTGAGGATTATTATACATATTATTACATGGACTATGACTATGACCTTGAATTCACAGAGAGCAAATACGAGACGATAAACGGAAGGACCTTCATGCGACTTGACTACAACGGCGTTTATTATGACTATTACATGGATGATTATGATTATGAGGACGTATTTGAGGTTAAGGTTTACAGTGTTCTCAAAGATGGAAATATTCATTCGTTTACATTTGATTCCGGTTATGATTATTTCACAAATGACCAGACCTCACAGATATATAAGGTCATCTCATCAATTGTCTTTAAATAAATTCTGATTTGTTAATTTAATTACGGAGGATAAATGAAAAAGAGGTTTTTCTCTGCGGTCTTCGGTTTTTTGCTTGTGGTGTCAATGCTTTCAGGATGTTTCTTCATGTTCAATTCAAGCGATCCAAATGACATCACCGACTGGTACACAGAGCTTCCGGTGGGAACGGTTCTTACGTATCAGCTTATCGCTTATGTAAACGGGAATACTCAGGATACATACACCTACACTGAGACAGTCATGTCCAATACAACAATAAATGGAGTAAGGTGCATGGAGTTATACTGCGATTATCCTGACTCCTATTCGACCATGTATATTCTGGTAGATACGGAAGAGGGAATCATTGCCAGGAGTTTTGACCAGGTGCTTGACTCATACGACAATGTCTGCTTCATCACACCCGTTTCGGTGGGCACTTCCTGGGATGATTCTTACGGCAAAGAGTATGAGATAAAGCATGTTGATTCCTACTCAAGCGTAGACGCAGGCGAATACAATGACATAATAGCTGTCGAAGGAGGAGAGGAGGGGAGTGAATGGTATGAATTCTCCCAGTTTTCAAAATCCCTCAACACATTTGTCTTTAACAGATATGACATGATTTTGGGAAGCGACGTTTACTCAGACCATGTCGAGCTTATAAGCATAGATTAGTAATGTTTCAGGGCGGAGTTCTCCTCCGCCTTTTTTCTTCATCAGCAAAAATGGTGCTTTTCAAGCATTTTATTGATTTTGATTCTCCCTGCATTTAACTTTTATACTCTTTCACCCTTACACTTTTTTACCAGCCCACTCTTTTATCTGTCATTGCGATAAGTCATCGAAGAAGCAATCTCTTTGCTTCTCTTCGGTCTTTGTTTTTGTATTTGAACTCGTACCTAGTACCCAGTACCTCGTACCTCGTACCTAGTACCTCGTACCTAGTACCTCGTACCTAGTACCTAGCACTTCGTACCCAGTACCTAGCATATTATTTCCCATCGCTTCGATGAAACCAATGTACCCCCCCGCCGCCGATGTAAGTAAATGTTATTATTTAAATTCTTTACTTCAATACGACTATTCTTTTTGATTGGGAATAATTCTCTGTCTGAAGACTGCAAAAATATATTCCATTTTGTATATTATTTGCATTCCATTTCACTGTATGACTTCCTGATGATAATGTTCTTGACACAATTGTTTCCACTTCTCTCCCAAGAACATCAAGTATTTTCAATGAGACAAATGATTCTGACAGTATTTCAAATGAAATATCAGCTCCTCTATTGAAAGAATTTTGATATTGCAGGGCAAAATCGAATTTTTCCGGATAATCTGAATATGAATTATCAATTCCGGTGATAAAATCATCAAAATTGAGATTATCTACATATAATATCGAATTCCCATGAGGTTCAAAAGACGGACCGTCAGCATAACAAGCCGCTAAAATTATATGGGCGCTGTCCGCAGTTGTGTATGTCGGGATAGAAATGCTGAAAGGAGCCCATGTAGTTTGTGAATCAGAATAAGAAAACTTTTCACCGACAACATCAATCCCATTCAAAAACAATTGAATCTGAATGTACATGGTATCACCATTGAGCGGGAAAAACTTATAATAACCTGTTAAGCTTGTGGGGTGTCCAATTATTGCAAAAGCAGGATGAGGTGCTGCAAGACTTCCAGTCATTGCAAGTCCCAGATATGCATTTATAAGAGTATCATTCTCAAGTCTGAGGGAATAATTGCCGACATTAATCGGATAGTGATCAGTTGATTTTGTCGCGCCCGGAGCTGTCGGAGAACTTGAATTCGCTGTACCCCAGCCATCCAAATCTTCATAGAGACCGGCATTTGTCCAATTTTCAAATCCGCTGTTTGGAATCTGCGCAAAAGAGTGAATTGCTATAATCATCAGAACCGATAAAAAAAATAGAGATTTTGACATTTTCGCCTCCTGTTTTTCTGACTTCCTCTTATAGTTCCTGTTAAGGGGACTCCTTGCAATAACTGCATTTACATAAGTTCATATCACACAAATGGTTTCAGGTCAAGAGGTGAACCCTGCTCTGCCTTTTTTGTATATGTTCATAACGGTTGTGAAGAATCTATCATTAAATTGCGTCATTCTGAAGTCCGCAGTAGTTATCTCTATCCTGAAGAATCTATCAGCGAAAACCCAGCTTTTTGAAACCACCGTCCCTAAAGTATTTTCACCAGCTCACCAGCTACCAGCTACCAGCGTACTATTTCTCCTCCGTCGTCATATTGACAAGAAATCAAAGTATGATTATTATAAACTATTAGGAGGAAAATCATGAAAACTAATAAAGAAATAAATTCACTTGCTGTCTTTGAGCAATTTAAAATCCGCAGACATTATGATGAGCAGTCAGAGAAATGGTATTTCTCAGTGATAGACATCATAGCAGTACTAACGGAACATTCCGATTTCCAAATAGCGAGGAATTACTGGAAAGTGTTAAAAAGCAGACTTAAAAAAGAAGGAAGTGAAGTGGTTACAAAATGTAACCGTTTGAAATTGTTTGCGGAAGACGGCAAAATGAGAGAAACAGATGTTGCAGATGTTGAGACAATATTAAGATTAATCCAATCAATTCCGAGCAAAAAAGCCGAACCTGTAAAGCTTTGGCTTGCAAAAGTGGGTTATGAAAGAATGCAGGAGATGACAGATCCCGAGAGGGCGATGAACCGTTCGAGAGAATACTGGAAAAAGCAGGGAAGAAGCGACAAATGGATACAACAGAGAATGATGGGTCAGGAGATAAGAAATAAATTGACAGATTATTGGAAAACTCATGAAGTGACGAAAGAAGATGAATACGCCATTTTGACTAATATTATTCATGAAGAATGGAGCGGTTTGTCAGTCAAGGATCATAAAGTCCTAAAAAAGCTTAAAACTCAGAATCTAAGGGATCATATGACTGATGCAGAGCTTGTCTTTACAGCTTTAGCGGAACTCTCCACTCGGCAGATAGCTGAAACAATGAAGGCAAAGGGACTTAAAGAGAATAAAATTCCGGCTAAGAAAGGCGGTAAAATCGCGAAGGATGCAAGAAAAGCTCTTGAAAAGAGGACCGGAAAACAGGTTGTTACTGATGAAAATTATTTATTATCTGACAGCGGGAATGCCTCCAGTAAAAAAATAAAAAAGTAAATTCTATTACCCTTTACCTGTTACCTTCTTGTTCTTCACCAGCCTACCAGCCTATTCTTTTACCCTTTACCTCATACCTCGTACCCAGTACCTCGTACCCAGTACCTAGCATATTATTTCCCATCGCTTCTATGAAACCAATGTACCCCCCCGCCGCCTTTTGTATTTAAAACTATTGACAAAGGAGATTGGATTTGTTACAATATTCACAATGTTTGAGT
>JAQVDU010000130.1 GCA_028698175.1 bacterium
AAGAGAGATATGAAATCCATGTACCCTTCAACCAGCACAAGCGCGTTTTTTTGAGATATTGCCTGCTTGCTCAGATGAAGTCCGTAAAGAAAATTCCCCTTCTTGAACGCTGAAGTCTCCTGAGTATTGAGGTATTTCGGATTGCCCTCTTTGATTATTCTTCCGCCGAATCCGATTATGTTGCCTGAGTTTGTGAAAATCGGAAACATTATCCTGTTGAAAAAAACGTCTCTCATGTTTCCGTACTGGTCTTTGTGGATAAGCCCCGCCTTTATAAAGTCATCGTACTTGAGTCTCTTCTCTTTCAGCTTGTTTATGAGAGGATTTTCCGGGTCGGCGAACCCCAATTTAAATGTCTCTATCTCCTGAACGTCCAACCCCCTCTCTTTAAGATAATCTCTCGCTTTTGAGTTGTTTATCAGCGATTTCTTGTAATGATTCATGGCTGTCTCGTTCGCCTCGTATATTGTGCTTGTGACGCCCCTCTCTCCCGACCTCTTATAGAGGGAAAGGTCAATGCCTGCCTTTCTTGCCAGTATCTCTATCGCGTCATTGAAGTCGACATGCTCAATTTCCATTACGAATGAAATTACGTCGCCGCTCTTTGAACAGCCGAAACAGTGATAGAAGCCCTTTCCCGGATTGACTATAAAGGAGGGAGTCTTCTCCGAATGAAAAGGGCATAACCCCTTCAGTGAGCTTCCCGACCTCTTCAAAGCGACATACTCGGCTACAATGCTTTCGATGGGATTGGATTCTTTTATTTTGAATACGAGGTCTTCAAGATTGAACATTGCTATAATATAATATATACAAGGTTTTTTTCAAGTCTTTTTTTTTTAATATTTGAAAGAAGAGTTTCCGATGAATTCGCGAAGCACGGAAGTCGGAGGAATAGACTCCATGGAGACGGGTTTGAAGAATGAGAGTATGAACTCAAGCCTCTTGGCGTCGAGATAGTAGGGCTTGTCGTCGGTTATCTCCGCAAGAAGGGGCTCCGCATAGCTCTTAAGAACGGAGAGCTCGTAGAGCAGGGAGGAATTGAACATGAAATCTGCCGTCTCCTGAAACGGAAAGATGTTCTTCTCCTCTCCACGCCTCACAGAGCGCCACATATCAAGGGTTTTGTCTGCTGAATGGTTTCTGAAAAGGTAATCCCTCACCATTCTTCTTATCAGCCTGTTGTCAGTGGTCGAAATTCTGTGAGTGCTGTCAGTGTTTATCTGGGTCAGAGCTGATACGTATATTTTTGCCTTATTCTCCTTTGCCACAGACCTTGTGAGCTTGTCATTGAGTCCGTGAATTCCCTCGATTATCAGAATGGTGTTTTTATCAAGCTTTGCCTTCTTTGTCTCTTTTTTCCTCACTCCGGAAGCAAAATCAAAGACAGGCAGTTCAACCTCTCTGTAATCAATGAGCTCGACAAGGTGTCTGTTGAAAAGGTCGAGGTCTATCGCATCTATAGATTCATAGTCAAGCTGATTGTTTTCATCCCTTGGAGTATTTTCCCTGTTTACGAAGTAATCGTCTAAAGATATGCCTGAGACTGAAATGCCTAAAACCCTGAGCTGAATTGAGAGCCTCTTGAGAAAAGTCGTCTTGCCTGAAGACGAAGGGCCTGCAATGGTTATAAGCTTCAGACGGCCTCTGTGCGAGTTTATCTGGTTGGCTATGTCGACTATCTTTTTCTCATGCAATGCCTCAGAGACCTGAATGAGCTCGGATATCTCTTTTCTGTCTATTGATTCGTTGAGATTGTCCACTGAGCGCCAATTGAGAATCTTAGCCCAGTTTTCCGATTCATTGAATACGTTGAAAAGCTTCTTCTGGTCGCTCTTTTCAAACTCTTTCCCGCTGTATATGATTATTCCGGGAGGATAGTATTTTATGAATGCGCCATCCAATGACCCTGTTGACATTACGACTGGAGTGAAGAAAAAATCCTTTACGGAATTGTACTGCGCAAAAAAAGCACCGGAAATCGATGACTCTCTCAGCAAATTGCTTTTCTTCTTCTCATCTGCGAAGAGTCCGACAAGTTCTTCCCTGGTTTTGAATTTCACGTAAAGCTTCTCATCCTGCCTGATCGACTCCTGAAGCTTTTCATTCATCTCTCCTATTGCGGGTTCGCTGATGAGAACTGAGGAGAATATTTCGCAGTAAAGCCCTCCGTTTATGGTGTGCTCAACGTTCAGTTCGCTCTCAGGAAACATTGAGTTCATTATCGACTTGACGACCATTATCATTGAATTCTGGAGAACCAGTTTTCCGTACATTGAATCGGAGTAGACGGGCATTAAATCAGTATAATCACCCTCGCATGACTGCGGGATAAGCTTGTCGTTTTTTTTGAAGCATACTGTTTTTTTGTTCATTTTGTTAAGCTGGTGGGCGGATTTGAACCGCCGACCCGCGCTTTACGAAAGCGCTGCTCTACCACTGAGCCACACCAGCAGAATAGTATATTGTATGAAAAAAAGCATAATAGTCAAGAGATATAGCGGCGGGGGGGTGCAATCGTTTCAAAAAAAAAGGCGGGTGATGTCACCCGCCCTGTATAAAAGGCTTTTTTTATTCTGATTTTATCTCTTCAGTCGGCGGTTTAGGTTTTTCGGCGCTGTTCTTCCTGAAGATTGTCGTTCCGAAGCGCGACATCAGAACTCCTCCCAAAGCGAAAGTTATGAGAACATAGTTCTGAAGGAATGTCAAAAATCCGAAGAGTGTATTAAGGTAACTCACGTTTGTCCAGTTAAGAATATTGTGAATCAAAGGTATTATCGAAAATGCCGTTATGCCGGCAAGAACGCTGAGAAATGTTCCCAGGTCCTTCTTCCAGAGCTTCTCTCCCAGCCATCTGCCGCAGAAACTGACGAGAGTAGCCCAGCCGAAAATCAAGCCGGCAAATACGGCGATTAAGAATAGCGGAATGAACGGTATGCCCACGATGCTTACCGCAAGCAGTATTATTGCCGGAATAATCAGAACTTCAGTCAGAAGTCCCATGAAAAAAATAAAGAGAGGGCTTTCGATGAGCGTCGCTTCGACTCTCTTGTGCTGTTTGACTACCGCAACCGTGCCGAATGCTATGCCGAGCATCACTATAAATGCGGCGAGCATTCCGAATATGTCGCTTATCTCGAACAAATCTTTTTCGAGCTTCCAGTCGCTGCCTTTGTTTTGCTTTGCAATCAGGCGCACTATATCGCCCACTCCGTTTATCTGGATGTTGGTTCTCTCGCCCCTAAAGACAGCCGCAGAATCAATTTCAGCCCGACTTCCCAGCATAACGAACTCCTGCTCAACCACAGTCAAGGGTCCTATCTTTCCAATCGAACCTATGAGAACCAGCTCTCCCTCTATTGAGGCGTTAATGTCAAATGTCCCACCGACGCAGACCACGTCTCCTTTGACAATCCCCTCCACTTCGATATGCCCTCCTATTGTGACAACATCGTCATCAAGGCTGTCAGATTCAATCGCTTCTTCCAAGCTCTCTTCCTCTGCAATTTCAGTCAATATCGGCTTTTCACTCATTTCCGGCTTTAAAGGAACATTCTCTCCGTAGATTCCCGCAAATGACACAGCCAAAAGAAGTGTCAGAATCAAAATAGCTTTTTTAGAAATATGTTTCATTTATTTCCTCCTTTTTTCTTGTTTTTTTTCTCCATTACCAAAGCTCCAACTGAAATGATAAGCATTCCGGCTATAGGAACGTACATATATTCTCCCTTGAACGGCGGAAGAATTTTAGAGATTATCTGAATTATCTGACCTAAATTCCTGAGGAACGAAACGATTTTCTCCCCAGTGAAATCCCAGACAAATGAGAATATCGCATTCTTTGAATACATGAGAAGAAAGAGTACCGATGACACAAGGTATGCGATTATCGGCGCAATGAGAATCTGCACTCGTTTTGGTCTTATTCTTTTTGCTTTTACCGCCTTCATGACATTTTCTTCGGCGGATTCGATCTCCGGCGTCTCATAGTCTCTGAGAATGTCCTCTATGCCGAGAAGCTTCATTTGTTTTTCTTCGTCTTTCATAATCTCACCTCTTTCTGTTTTCCGTTTCAAAGTATTCCCTTAGTTTTTCCTTTGCCCTGAAAAGTTTTACATTGATTCTGTTTTCAGGCATCTCCAAAATCTGAGCGATTTCAGAATTTGAAAATCCCTCCTTGTACTTCATGAGAAGCAATGTTCTTTCCTCCTCCTTCAGCCTTAAAAGTACGCTTTCGATTTTTTCCCTGTCTAAACGATCTTTTTCGTTTTTTGCGCT
>JAQVDU010000039.1 GCA_028698175.1 bacterium
GCCAGTGACGTCGTAGAGTGAAATGCTCACCTCTGTGTTTGACTTAAGAGTGAATGAAATCTTTGAGTCATTCTTCACTACTGAAGGCATGCTGAATACGTTGTTCTCAACGTTTGTAACAACCTTACCTGTGTTGACGCCGGCAAGATCTGAATCATACTGTGAGACGCCGATGTACTCCCATGTGAGGCCCGCATCTGAAAGGTCAATCGCATTGTAGTAGAGTGAATCCTGGTATCCGGGGCATGTTGCAATGTGTACGAAGTGGTCATCTGTGATGTATGCAGACGCCTCTGTCGTGTATGAAGCAGTATTGAGAGCTATTGTTGTCCTGTAAACTTCATAGTTGTTTATCTTGAGCGCCTCAATTGATGCCTCTCCAACTACTGGGTCGACATAGTCCTGATATATCACGTATATTGTTCCGTCTGTCTTGTCATATGTGACGTTTGCCGAGAAGAGGTTTCCTCTCCATGTTGCTGTCGCGCCTGTTGTGTCCAAAACGTCTGCGTCATGAAGGTCTATGTAGTCGTATGTGAAGTTTGCGTCTGCGTCATTCTTGAATCCGAAGAGGATTGACTGGCCCTGCCATGAGAATGTCCAGAGGTCTCCTGAGGGCTGCACAAAGTAATCGTGCCACATATCAGCAATAGGTATAGCATAGAAGAATGCGCCTTCCTCTGCGAAGTACTCTGCATCCCACCAGTACCACCATGTTCCGAATCCGAATGCGCCTGCGTCTATGACGCCAAGCTCATCTGCCCAGTAACCTGTTGCTTCATCAACGTAGCATTTCACAACTGCTGAGTCGGCAGTTGCGTTTCCTGCTATTGTGTCGAGGTAATACTCAAATGTGTCTCCGCTTATTGAAGGAATGTTTGTCCTTCTCTCGCCATTGTAAAGTCCGATTGGAACTGACCATGTTGCTCCGCCGTCAGTTGATTTTGAATATCCCTGATAGAATGCCGCGCTTGCGCCAGCAATGTCATAACGGACTTCATCGTACCATGACATACCCACTATTGCGTGGACGTCGTTGTTCTGTCCCCACCTTGCCGCTGTTACGTCCGGACCCCAGATTGAATCATTGAGGTTTGCGGGAAGGTCATACGTTGACCATGTGGCTCCGTAATCAACTGAATAGCTTGAACCGATTCCGCCCACTGCGTCGTATGCAAGCATTGCAACTTTGTCTCCTGCTCCGTTGACTGCAATTGTCGGCATGTAAGCCGCATAGTTTGCAGTGTCTGTAACAAGGAGAGGCGATGTCCATCCGCCGCCGTTTGGTCCGAGCGGGTCTGTTGTGAACCAGTCGCCGATGTATCCTGATGTCTTGTAATTTGCTATAACATATGGATACTGTCCGTCTGCAACTGCAAGCTCATTATATACTCTTAAGAACGGACCTGCTGATGTTATAAGAAGGGGTGTTGTCCATGTTGCTCCAGCGTCAAATGATACCGTGTAGTAGGCACCAACAAAGTTGGCAGGAGTGCCTTCCTGGCACTGACCGCAGACAACCTGAAGAGTGTCTCCGTCCTTTGATGAGACTGCGCTGTTCAAAGGTGTCGGCGCAAATGTCCTCATGTCGCCGAATATCGGAAGGATTGCCTTGAATCCGGCCGCTATGGCGAATGAATCCTTTACTGCTTCCGGCGTAAAAAGCTTTCCGTCGGATGTCACTGACTTCATCAGATTGATGTTTGTGACTGCTTCCTCTTTGGGCATTGCAAATACTGATAGTACTGCAAATACCAAAAGAATCGTTACAACGAATACTTTTTTCATTGTACCTCCTATTTGGTTTAACATGTTTGCTCTTTTTACTGAAGTTTTAACAAGACCGTTCTTATTAATTTTTCCTCCTTTTCTTTATTATTATACAGAATATAAAAAAAGTCAATACCTTATTTTACACCCGAAAGGATTCGAACCTTCAGCCTGCGGAACCGGAATCCGCCGCTCTGTCCAGTTGAGCTACGGGTGCATTACTTCTTCTTATGTCTCATTGCCTTTCTTCTCTTCTTCCTCTTGTGGGTCGCTATCTTCTTTCTCTTTCTTTTTCTTCCGCAGGGCACGTTTACCTCCTGTTTGTTTCTGTTGTTCTTTTATTGTTATTGTTCATATTTTTTCTATTCGCCGACTAACCGTCTATTTAACCTTCTCCATTCTCTCTTTCAGAAGCTTTGAGGGTTTGAATGCAGGGACGTACCTCTCAGGCACCTCCACCTTCGCCCCTGTTTTGGGGTGGCGGGCTATCCTCTTGCTTCTCTTCTTTGTTTTAAAGACCCCAAGACCTCTTATTTCAATTCTGTCTTTTTTTTCGAGCGTCTCAGATATCACGTCAATAAGGGCCTGAAAGCACATTTCAACATCCTTTCTCATTACTCCCGTCTTTTCCGCTATAATGTCAATAACATCAGCTTTGGTTACAGTCATTGTTCCCCCTTGTGTTATTTTTTCAGTTTTTCAAGTTTATAATAAATAAGTTAAAAGTCAAGTGATTTATTTCAGAACACTTATTCAGAAATCTCCCCTCAGCTTGTCAATGAACTGTTTCACTGATTCATTTGAAATAGAGTCCTTGCACTCTGCTTCACCGAGAGAAGAATTGAAGCTCTTGACTGCATTGACCGGGAATCTTTTGTTTGATGCTATGTAATCAATGCTTAAAGAATACCTGTATGAAAGTATGTTGCCAGCCGCATCGTATGCATCCTCTTTTCTATGATAATCCTTGATTTCCACAGAGAGTGTGTCCTTTGCCTCTTCAGACTCTTTCAGCTGAATGTTTCCGTACTGCGGAATCTGTTTTGAGAGAGCGTCATAGAGAATCAGTTTCAGCTCGGCATTTAGAGAGTTGTTCGCAATCTCTCCCAGAGAATACTCTTTCACAGAGAGTGTCCCCTTCATGAAAGAGTAAACGCATCCGGTCAGAAAAAGGCTAACCGTTAATATGCTTATTGACAAAAAGATAGCGCTTGATCTTCTTGGTAGTTGTCTTTGGAAACTCTTCATACCTTAATTCGAAATGCTTTATTCTTTTGTAATCCGCAACCTCGTCGGAGACTGAGTTTATTACCTCTTTGATTACCTGCCTCAGCTCTTTTTCCGTCTCTGCTTCACTCATGTTCTTTTTAAGAACTGATTCTATAAGCTCCGGATTCGGGTAGATTATTGCGCCCACCTCTTCGCGTTTGGACTGGTTGTTTATTACAGGAAGAACAAGGGCCTCCTCTATCATATTTGATTCGCAGAGCTTCTCTTCAAGTTCTTCAGGATAGACGTTCTTGCCTGCCTCTGTGACTATTATGGCCTTCTTTCTTCCTGAGATGTAGAAGTATCCGTCCTTGTCTCTGTAACCTATGTCTCCGGTGTAGAACCATCCGTCTTTTATCACTTCGTCTGTCGCAGTTTTGTTGTTGTAATAACCCTTCATCACTATCGGTCCCTTGACTTTTATCTCTCCCTCTCCGTTTTCATTGGGGGAATCAATTTCAACTTCAACTCCCTCAATAGGCACTCCGATTGATGAGTGTTTGTATTTGTTCCGAGGATTTATCGTGACTATCGGCGATGTCTCAGTGAGTCCGTAGCCCTGAAAGAGAGTGAATCCAAAATCCTCAAATGCCTGAGCCACCTCCGGCTTTAAAGCTGAACCGCCGGATATCATCAGATTTATCGTTGAAAGGCCTGACTGGTCCCTCAAGCTTTTGAAAATCGGCCCGGCGAGCTTCACTCCGAGAAGAAACTTTGAGCCCTTCTCTATAGCGAGCATGGAGTTCACAACAGTTGATTTCACCAGGGATGCCTTTATCGCCCTCTTGATTCC
The DNA here is from genome assembly GCA_028698175.1 of bacterium. Lineage (GTDB taxonomy): Bacteria > Hydrothermota > 32-111 > 32-111 > 32-111 > UBA2202. Next base: position 3,833 of record JAQVDU010000039.1, read on the forward strand.
AAGGATTATCTTTTCAAAGAGAAGCGGCACACCGAGCATTATAGTCGACTGGGAATCTTTGATATCCTCGATTATCTCCACAGGTTTTAAAGAGCGGGCATAGGTTATTGTGCAACCGGAATAGAGAGGCACCAAAAAACCTGCGGTCGCTTCAAAAGTGTGGTGCAGGGGAAGCATTGAAATAAATCTGTCGCTCTCGCTAAAGGATATAAGCTTTGTGGCGTTTATAATGTCATGCGAAACGTTTCTGTTTGTAAGCATTACCCCTTTTGACTGCCCGGTTGTGCCGGAAGTGAAAAGAATAACGTACGGGTCGTCAATGTCCATCTGCACATCTCTGTGTTTCAGCGAACCCTTCTCTATCAGAATCCTCCCCTTTTCGAGCGCTTCATTGAAGTCCAGCTCGTAGGGGTGTTTCGCTTCATCCATTGATATGACATGTCTAAGCTCCGGAAGGCCGTCCTTGATCTCCCTGATAATGTCATTGAACCTCGGAGAGACTATTATCCCTTTGGCTCCTATGAAGTGAAGTATGAGCTTTATCTCCTGCTCCTTAAGCATTGAATCAATCGGAATTATGTAAGCGCCCGTTCTTGCGATTGAGAGGTAGGCGATTGCCCACTCCGGCCTGTTCTCTCCGTAGACAGCAAATGCGTCTCCTTTCTTTATCCCATTGCTCATAAGATACTCTGCAAGCTGGGCGGTCTTGTTGTTGAGCTGTTCATAGGTCACGGATGAAAATGAGTATCCGGATTTTATCTGGAGGGCGATTTTACTGCCGAATTTTTTTGCTGAGAATTCAGGCACGTCCCTGATATTGAAGAGTTCCATTGGCTTATCCTTATTCGTGAATATCGATGAGTTCAGTCCTTGAATAAGACCCGTCAGCATACTCTATTTCACTGTACAGAAGCCCCTTTGAGATTGACCAGAAATAATGCCCGGTATAGTCGACGTCGTCTCCCATAACCTTTACCTTTATAACGTCGGAGAATTTGCCTGCCGCGATTTCAACTGTCGTATCTATTGCGGCGATAGTCCTCTCCTCGTTCTTGTAGAGCCATGTGTTGTCAATGGAGACAGGAGCTTCAAGGTAAACCTCTTCTTCCGAATAACCGCTGAAGAACTGGTCTTTTCCGTAGAAAATGAGATTTTCATCCCTGTCTGCGACAATATACCTGTTCGTTCCGTCATTGTTCACCATCACCACTATGTTATCGCTGTTTTCGTCAATGTCCAAATACTTGAACTCGTAATTGTCCGAAATGTCAATAAAATTGTTGTGGTAAGTGTATTTGTAATAATAGACTGCATCTTCAACTGGTTTGGTGAACCAGTCATAGATATTGTTTCCGTCTTTCACCCATGGAAGCAGGGTGCATCCCGTTAAAATGAGAATAAAAACCAACACTGCTGAAAGAACTATTCTTTTCATCTTTACCTCCGTTAGTAGAGATCCTTTATCTCGCAGCCCTTTTTTAATATCTCCTGAGCGAGAACCACCCGCTGTATCTGGTTTGTCCCCTCATAGATCTGCGTGATCTTAGCATCGCGCATCATCTTTTCCACAGGGTATTCCTTTATGTATCCGTATCCGCCCAAAACCTGAACAGCGTCTGTGGTGACCTTCATGGCCATGTCGGAGCAGAATGTTTTTATCATTGAGCCTATCTTTGCAACGTCCGCGCCGCCTCCGTCGATATACCTCATTCCGGCATAGGTGAGAGCTCTGCCAGCTTCAATTTGAATCGCCATATCCGCTATCATCTGCTGAATCATCTGGAATGAATAGATTTTCTGATTGAACTGAACTCTCTCATTCGCATATTTCACAGCCTCTTCGAATGCGCCCTGGGCAATGCCCAGCGCCTGAGCCCCGACTCCGAGGCGGGAATACTCCAATGTCTTCATCGCAACTTTGAACCCCTGGCCTTCAGACCCGAGAAGGTCTGATTTGTGCACTCTGCAGTTGTCAAAGACAAGCTCTGAAGTTGCGGATGCTCTGATTCCCATTTTATTTTCATGCTTTCCGAATGTGAAGCCGTCTGCGCCTTTCTCTACAATGAATGCCGAAAGACCCCTTATGCCTTTTGCAGGGTCGGTATTCGCTATCACGGTGTAGATTCCAGCCACTTCTCCGTTGGTTATGAACTGCTTGGTTCCTGTTAAAATGTAATAGTCTCCATCCTTCTTCGCAATTGTCTGAATGTTCGAAGCATCGCTCCCTGCATTCGCCTCTGTGAGTCCGAATGCGGCCAGTTTATCTCCCGATGCTATCTGAGGAAGATATTTTTTCTTCTGCTCTTCGCTTCCGAAGAGAATTATGGGCATTGTGCCGAGACCCGTTCCCGCATAACCGAGGGCTATTCCGGCGCAGATTCGCGAGAGTTCCTCAGTGGCTATCGACATTCCGGAAATGCCGAGTCCCATACCGTCATATTCCTCAGGGATGAAGACCCTGAAGAGGTCTGACTTCGCAAGGTGCTTCATTATCTCATAAGGAAATTCCTTTTTCTCGTCCAATTCCTCTCTTACCGGTCTTACCTTCTCTTCTGCAATCTGACGGGTCAGATTTTTGACTTCCAACAATTCTTCGCTGAGAAGCAGGTGCATATCTTTCCTCCTATTCCCTGTTTTTATTGTGCCAGTTTGAAATATATTCAGCTATCTCCTGAGTCTTTGACCCGGGGCCGAAGAGCTTTCCCACTCCCAGCTTATTCAGCTCCTCCATATCCTCTGCCGGTATGATTCCGCCTCCGGTTAGAAGTATGTCCGTTTTGCCTTCTTTTTTCAGAAGCTCAAGGACTTTGGGAAATATTGACATGTGGGCTCCGGAGAGAACCGAGAGTCCTATTACGTCAACGTCCTCCTCAACTGCAGTTCTCACTATCTTCTCCGGCGTCTGATGGAGTCCGGTGTAAATGACTTCCATTCCCGCATCGGCAAGGGCGGATGCTATAACCTTAGCCCCTCTGTCATGCCCGTCAAGACCCGGTTTTGCTACCAACACTCTTATCTTTTTGTCCATAATTCCTCCGTGACATTTAATCCTGTTTTTTTTAATATTTCTTTTGCCTTCTCATAAGGAGATGCATCTGTATTTTCCATATTTTTTATGTGTTTGTCAATAGATTTTATAAACAAATCCCGCAAAATCTCCTTGACTTCCTTCTCTTTCCTGCTCTCCCTTTTCTCTTTCATCTTTCCCGAGCTTGCGAGGTATGATTTTGTCTCTTCAAGAATTGAGACTAGAGAATCAATGTTCTCATCGTTCAAAGCATTTGTCTTTACCACCGGAATCGTCTTTTCGCTTGCCGCCTTCTTGAATGAAAGAGAGGTTTTTATGAATTCGACTGCTCTGTCAGAACCGTCTCTGTCTGATTTGTTAACAACGAATACGTCTCCTATCTCCATCAGACCGGCCTTCATCGCCTGAATTGAATCTCCCGATTCAGGCACAAGAACAACGACAACTGCGTCGGTTATCTCCATCACGTCAAGCTCCGACTGCCCCACTCCGACAGTTTCAATAAGTATTATGTCCATTCCGAAACTCTCCATCACCTGCGCAACATTCTCCGTAGAGGTTGACAGACCTCCGAGAGAGCCTCTTGAAGCCAGGGAGCGCACAAATACATTTTCATGGTCGTACATTTTATTCATTCTGAGCCTGTCTCCGAGAAGCGCGCCTCCTGTGAAGGGGCTTGAAGGGTCTATCGCTATAACTCCCACCTTAGCGTAGATTTGTGCGTATCTCTCTATAAGATGGTTCATGAGGGATGACTTGCCCACACCGGGAGGACCTGTTATGCCAAGTCGGAAAGATTCCTTTCTTTTATGGTAATTGTCCTTGAGAAATTCGAATCCATCCCTCTCTTCATTGTCAACGAGGGTTATCATTCTTGCAAGAGCGCTTCTTTTGCCTGACTTGAAATCGATTGCAAGATCTGAATATTTCAAAATTCTATTCCCTCTCTTGCCTTTACATTTGACGAATAGTAGTGCTTTACTTCGTTCATCTCAGTGACAAGGTCAGCCTCTTCAATCATTCTCTCCGTTGCTCCTCTTCCTGTCAGAACAAGCTCCGTGGTTTCCGCTTTATTTTTCATCAGAGATATGACTTGTTCTTCGCTTACAAGTCCGAGCGATGATGCCACAATTATTTCGTCCAGTATCACAATATCATACTCTCCGGAAGCAACGTCTTTTTTTGCAAGTTCAAAACCTTCTTCGGCTGACAATTTGTCCTCTCTCGAAGGATTCTTCGGATCAACGAATTTTCCCGAACCGTGCTGGCTCATCTTAGTCATCTTTGAAAGAACTGAATATTCGCCGTAACTTTTGTTGTTCTTTAGAAACTGGATTATGCGCACGTTTAATGAGTGACCCGCTGCTCTCAGAGCTAGTCCGAATGCGGCCGTTGATTTTCCCTTACCGCCGCCGGTATAGACCTGAACGTACCCTTTCTTCATTACAACTCGTCAACCGATACGCCGAGCTGGGTTGATGATTCCATTGCCGACGAAAAGTTCAGAACAAAATCCATAGCTATCTCCTCGTTCGGAGCTTCAAATATAAGAAAAAAGTCAGGTTTTCCGAACATCTGCAGGAAATGCAGAACCTTAACGTCCTCGGCCGGCTTGACGGTCTTCACAAGCTCAAGAGCTTCATCCGTCTTTCCGGTTATTATTTCAAGTGTTGAAACGAATATCATAAAACCTCTTTCAGATTTGCCATGAAATTGTCAATTTCCTCTTTGCTTCTCTTCTCAGTCGATGCCATCAAGAGAATATCTTTGAATTCGGGAGAGAACCTTTCAAGCTTCACGCCCATCAGATAACCTCTCTCCTTCATCTTTGAATAAACTTTGTCAAGATTTTCCATCTTGACAGCAAACTCATTGAAAAACTCGCTTTCAGGATGCAGAAGCTTTGCTTTCGTCTTTGCCATCTGCTGAGCTAGATAGTGGGCTGAGAGCAGAGAATCCTGTGAAACCTGTTTTAAGCCAGCTTTACCCATAGACTCAAGGTATACGGTGGCCATAAGCATGCAGAGACCCTCGTTTGTGCATATATTTGACGTTGCCTTTTCTCTTCTGATGTGCTGTTCGCGCGTCTGAAGGGTCATTACAAATCCCTCTTTGCTGTTTTTGTCTGTTGTGCGAGCAATTATCCTACCCGGCATGCTTCTTGAAAACTCTTTCTTTGAAACGAACATTCCGAGAAGCGGACCTCCGAACGACTGGCTTATTCCGAAGACCTGCGCCTCTCCAACTGCAATATCCGCGCCCATCTTTCCCGCCGGCTTTAAAACAGGGAGAGACATGGGGTTTTGATTCACGATAAACATCATTTTGTTCTCTTTAGCTATTTTACCTATCTCTTCTCCGTTTTCAATCAAGCCAAAGAAATTCGGGGTCTGCAAAACAAAAGCGGCGAAGGAATCATCAGCCTTCTTCTTCAGGTCTTCAATGTCAATGCAGCCGTTCTTCAGAGCGACTGTTTCGCACTCTATGTTTTGTCCTTTAAGATACGTGTGTATTACTTCCTTTATCGTAGGATGAAGCCCCTGGCTGAGAAGAATCTTGTGTTTGTTTTTCAGCGACATTGCCATGTGGCATGCTTCAGCAGTAGCCGTCGCTCCGTCATACATTGAGGCATTGGCTATCTCCATCGAGAAGAGTTCGCATGCCATGGACTGGTATTCATAGATTGACTGAAGTGTCCCCTGTGAGACCTCCGGCTGATAGGGAGTATATGCTGTATAAAACTCAGGGCGCGATACAATATGCTTTATGACCGGCGGAATGTAATGGTCGTATATTCCGCATCCCATAAAGGATACTTTATCTTCGGTAGAGACGTTCTTTGAAGCAAGAATCCTGAACTATTTTAAAAGCTCATGTTCGCTGATTGAACCTTGAAGGTTAAGACAGCACTCTCTCAGACTCTGAGGAATATATTCGATAAGCTTGTCGAATGATGACACGCCTATCTCTTTGAGAAGCTTCTCTCTCTCTATCTCGTTTGCGGGAATATATTTCATCTTCGCCTCAGTGGTGGCTTTCTTCGCAGTGCTTTGCGTACTCGTCAGCATTCATGAGATTCTTTGCTTCGTCTGGATTTGAGATTTTTATCTTCACTATCCAGCCCTCGCCGAAGGCGCTTGTATTGATTTTGTCGGGAGAGTTTTTAAGCGCTTCGTTCACTTCGATTATCTCTCCTGAAAGAGCGGCTACAAGGTCAGATACTGCCTTGACTGCCTCTATCGTTCCCATAGCTTCACCCTGCGCCACCTTTCTTCCCGCTTCGGGAAGCTCCACAAACGCTATGTCTGAAAGCTCCGACTGGGCGAAATCCGTGATTCCCTCTGTTGCGATGTTGTTTTCTATAAGAACCCATTCGTGGGTTTTTGTGTATTTAAGATTGCTAGGCGTGTTCATTTTTCCTCCTGTATTGTTTTATTTGTGTGTTGCGTTTTTATAAAACGGCGGTTTGACAACCACTGCCTTTTTCTTTCCGCGTATCTCTATAAAAAGGTCCTGCCCCGGTTTGTTGAATGGAGAATCAACATATCCGAGTCCTATGTACTTTTCGGTTGAAGGCGAAAAGTTGCCGCTAGTGACCTCTCCGACCTTTCTGTCATCTGCGAAAATTTCGTATCCGTGGCGGGGTATTGCCTTCTCCAGCATTTCAAAGCACACGAGTTTTCTCTTAAGCCCATCCTCTTTCTGCTTTATAAGGGCGTTCCTGCCTATGAAATCTTTCTTTTCCATCTTCACTGCCCATCCGGTTCCAGCTTCAAGGGGAGTGGTGTCCTGAGTGATGTCGTTTCCGTAGAGCATGTATCTCATCTCAAGGCGGAGGGTGTCTCTTGCGGCGAGGCCTATCGGCTCTATGTCAAACTCCTTGCCGGCCTTGAAAATCTCATCCCACATCTTCTTCGCATTTTCATTGTAGAAGTAAAGCTCAAATCCGTCCTCTCCGGTGTATCCGGTGCGCGATATAACCATATCTATACCGCAGACCTTTGTCTCTGCACAGTAATAGAACGGCATCTTTTCAAGCGGATAGCTTGTCAGCTTGGCAATGACCTTCTCTGCGACCGGACCCTGAACGGCGAGCTGGGAGATGCTGTCTGAAATATTCTCAACATTTACGTCATCCCACTTGTTTTTCATCACCCAGTTGAAATCCTTCTCGCAGTTTGAAGCATTCACCACAAGCATGATCTTGTCTTTCAGATTGTAGACAAGCAGATCATCCACAATTCCTCCGTTTTCATAGAGAAAGTTGGAATACTGCACCTGATGGTCTTCGAGGGAAGCGACTGAGTTCGTAGTTATGTAATCGACAAACTCCTTTCTTCTCTCTCCTGTGATTATGAATTCTCCCATGTGAGAGACGTCAAAGACTCCGACTGTGGAGCGCACTCTCTTTATTTCGTCTATGACTCCTTTGAACTGAACTGGCATTTCAAAACCGGCAAACGGAACCATCTTGCCATTGTTTTGGACATGCATATCGAAAAATGCGGTTCTCTTTATCACAAAACCTCCAATTTGTATTTTGAACTTTATATTATAATAAATATATTAAATTATTCAAGGGGTAAGATTAAAGGGGGATAACAAAATCTTCCACTGCGGGTACAATATATTTACAATTGATTAATTTCTTATCTTTTCAACAATCTTCTAAAACCGACTGCACATAGCACAGTCGTCCTGAACGCCTCTTTGCTTATGACTGCAGTTAAGGATCTATCATGATTTTGATTCTGCAGGGCGGACATACAGGGTTGGCCATACAATGACTTTATTTCCCCATTCTATCTTTTTCTATTTTCTCTCTTGACTTTTTTCCTTGAATCCGTATTATAAACAATTCACGCCAGGATAGCTCAGCTGGTAGAGCAACGGACTGAAAATCCGTGTGTCCGCAGTTCGATTCTGCGTCCTGGCACATTCTCTACATGCCGGGGTGGCGAAACTGGCAGACGCGCACGTTTAAGGGGCGTGTGGGATTCCCGTAAGGGTTCAAGTCCCTTCCCCGGCATTTCTTACCAGATGTCTTTTGTGATGAATCCGGAAATCAACACCATATCATCGTCATATACCGCGCAGATCTGTCCGGGAGTTATCGCCTCAATACCCTCATTCAGATTTACTTCAAACAGATTCTTTCCTGTTGGATTGATTCTTCCAGAAACATCTCTCTGCCTGTAGCGTGTTTTGACAGAGTATTCTTTTTTTGTCAGAGTGTCGAATATTTCTATCCCTTCCATTATGAAATTGCTCTTCCTAAGGTTTCCTTTGTCTGTAAGGTGAACTTCATTCTTTTCCGAATCCACCGACTTAACGTACATTCTTTTGTTGAATCCCATTCCGAGATTTCTTCTTTCGCCCACAGTGTATCTGTAGTAACCTGAATGGACTCCTATTTTTTTGCCCTCGTCATCAATGAAGTTTCCGGTTCTCTTCTCCAGTCCCGCATTCTCTTCAAGAAAAGAAGGATAATCATTGTCTTCTATGAAGCATATCTCCTGCGACTCTTTTTCAACCTCATTGAAGATTTCTCTGTACGTTTTTTTTACGGACTCTTTGCTTAACTCGGCAAGAGTCGTGGAATGAAATCCTTCAAGGCTCTCTTTCTTTACGGTTGATAGAAAGTATGACTGGTCCTTTGAAGAATCTTTTGCCTTGAAAATCCTCTGATTTTCAATTTTTGCGTAATGTCCGGTAGAAAAATAATCGCATCCGGTCTCCTTTGAGTATTTTTTAAGAAGAGGAAACTTTATTCTTCTGTTGCACAGGGCGCATGGATTTGGAGTGATTCCGTTTTTGTATGACTGAGCGAAATAATCGATGATTTTTTGCTTAAAAAGCGCTCTCTCATCACGCACTTCGAGTTTGAGACTCTGAGAGTCAAAAAGCTCTTTTACCTTTTCAAGTTTTTTTTTATGGATGTCCGACAAAACAAGAAATAGCGGAATGACAAACCATTTTTCTTTTCTAAAATAATCAACTGCGGCGAATGAGTCTATTCCTCCGGATACCCCCACAAGAACGCTATTCATGGTCAGCTTATCTCGACTGCTATGTACTCTACCTTCAAAAATTCGTTGACTATCGGCACAAGAGTCATTTTATAATTATTTCCTTCCGACTGAAAATTCAATCTTATTTCGGATACGTTTTCATAAACGTCTTTCACGCTCTCTTCAATCGGCATGGTAGAATCTGATTCTTTAAGCATTTGAATGAGGTTTGTTTTGCTGAACTTTTTCTGGAACGACCTGTTGGACGCTATTATTTTTCCGGAGCTTTCTATGAAACAGAGCATGTTCTCGTTTGTATACCATTTCTTGAATGAATCCGCGAAGATGTCAGATATGACGCTCACATCCTTGATCCTTGAGTATTCAAATCCCATCAGAACGATGAACCTTTCGTTTTTGAATGTGAATGAGGATATATTAAAGAGTATGTTCGTCTGCTTTGAATTTATTTCCAGCTCTATCATCATCGCAGTCACGCGGTTCTTTTCATATATGAAATCAAGAGACTCCTTTACGCGCTCTCTTTTTGATGCATCCGTAAGGTCGTAAAAATTCCTTGAGTCCGGAATCTGCTGATTGTGAAAAGCTATCTCGCCGGACGATTTAAGCACGAAAAGAAATAAGCCGTTTAATTTTATTATTGATTTTATAATGTTCTCAAGGAATTCTTTTTCTCCCTCGGATAATTTTTTCTCTTCAAATATCTCCTGCACCAGCCTGTTTTTCTCTTCAATTTTCTGATTGAGTATTCGAACAAATGATATTGCCGTAAAAACGAGAAGGAAAATTATCAGATACGCGAAAATCGTCTGGCTTTTGAAGACAAGCTGATAAATTGACTTTATCTCTTCGTCCGGAGTGTACACAAGAAGGTACCACAGGTCATCGCCGATTTTGAATGATGATTTGATAAGAGAGAACCTGCTGCTTTTAAGGTTGTTGTTCAGGTCTTTTATAACCGAGATCCTCTGAAGTGCGTAATCCGATGTTGAATCAAAGGAGAGCGAATCTTCAAACCTGAACATGTCCATCATTTCTCTCACGTTGTCGTACTGGCACATGTATTCGGGGGAATATATGATGCCTCCGTCATGATTGGCGAGTATGACAAACGAATTGTCCGTGGGTTTTATGTGCCTGACGTAGAGCTCCCACATTCTGTCGAACGGAATAAGCCCGGATATGCATCCGACAAGGGAATCTTTTTTAAAGACAGGTATCGCCACAGCTATCGCCTTGTATCCCTGCACTGCCATAAAGGGTCGCGAAATCACCGGAATTTTTTTGTCGAAGAGTTTTTTGTTGTGTTCCTGAAAAAGAAGATCCTTTCCTATCGACTGAGGATTCTCCGGATAAGTGTACTGAAGCTTTCCCCTGGAATCAACCCTCGATACGTTTGTGTATACATCCTGGCCGTTCTGCCAGTAGCGCTTCACATGGGCTTTGCCCTCGTCTCCGAAATAAATAATGTCACTGCTCTTTGAAAGAACAGTCATGTCATTTTCAATTTCACTGATATAGTGGGTGATACCGTTCTCAGCAGTCTTTAAAAGTCTCATCGTCAGGTTTCTGTGATTCTCATAAATTGTATGGTTGACGTAATAGCTTGAAATCAGATGTACAGTTCCTATTATGGTAAGAATGATAAAGCAGATCAAAAGGAAGAGAAGAAAAAAATTCTTTTCCGTTAGTTTTTTCATATTTTTATTTTATATTAAATGAGGAAAGAGTCAAGAGATAAAAGGAGAAAGCGCGCGGAAGGACGTTAAATTCCTTCCCGTATCTCCTTCATCAGCCGCATGTAATAGTTGATATTGTGCTCTGAGGCGAGTATTCCGCCAAGCATTTCGCCGGCCTTGAACAGATGGTGCAGATATGCCCTTGAATAATTTTTGCAGAGATGGCATTCGCAACCCTCTTCCACCGGAGAGAAGTCTTTTTTGTATTTTGCGTTCTTGATAAGCATCCTTCCGTTTCTTGTGAAAAGAGCTCCGTTTCTGGCGTTCCTTGTGGGTATCACGCAATCGAATATGTCGAATCCGTTCTCTACCGCATATCTCACGTCATCCTCTTCTCCCACGCCCATCAGGTATCTGCATTTTTCCTTCGGCATCATATCGTCAGCCATGTCAATCACTCTTCTTATATATTCCTTCGATTCTCCTATAGCGACCCCGCCCATAGCATAGCCCTCAAAATCCATTCCCGCCAGTTCTTCGGCGCACATTCGCCTCAGATCTGAAAACGTCGAACCCTGGATTATTCCAAACTGGCTTTGAGAGTATCCGTAGAGCGAACTGCTCTTCAAAAACTCGCTTCTTGACCTCTCAGCCCATTTCAAAGTCCTTGCAACAGAGTGTTTCGCGTATGCATGAGTGACAGGAAACTCCATGCACTCATCAAGAACCATCATCACGTCTCCGCCTATCGCTCTCTGCATCTGAACGTTGTTTTCAGGCGTGAACTTGTGGTAAGAGCCGTCGATATGGGACTGGAATATTATCCCGTCATCCTTGAATTTTCTCAATTTTGAAAGCGAGAAGACCTGGAATCCGCCCGAGTCTGTGAAAATTGTTTTATTCCAGTTCATGAACTTGTGAAGGCCTCCCGCTTCCTGAAGTATCTCAAGCCCGGGCCTTAAATAGAGGTGATATGTGTTGGCGATTATAAATTCGCTTCCCCATTCGCAAAGGTCAAGGGCGGAGACTGCCTTTATAGTCCCCTGTGTCGCCACTATCATCAGGTTGGGAGTCTCAACTGTTCCATGGGCTGTCTGTATCTCCCCCCTTCGTTTTTTTCCGGATGATTTCTTGATTGTAAAGATATTCATAGTATAAGCATCGCATCCCCGTACGAGAAAAATCGGAATTTATTTTTCACCGCATGCCTGTACGCGTCAAGGATCAGATCCCTTCCGGCAAATGAAGAAACAAGCATCAGAAGAGTGGATTTGGGAAGATGAAAATTCGTGAGAAGAATATCGGCGCTTCTTATTTTCATCGGCGGGTGTATGAAGATGTCTGTCATCCCGCTTTTCTCCTCAAACTTTTCGTTTGAATATACTGTTTCAAGAACTCTCAGTGTAGTAGTTCCCACCGAAAGTATTTTCACTCCGTCTTTTTTTGCATTGCTGAGCGTTTCCGCGGCTTTCTTTCCAACGGAAAAGAACTCCGAATGCATCCTGTGCTCTTCAATGTTATTCTCCTTCACGCTTTCAAAAGTCCCAAGACCGACATGGAGAATTATGTCGGCAAACTCTCCGCCTTTTGAAGAGATTTCTTTTATCATCTCCTCAGAGAAGTGAAGTCCGGCTGTGGGCGCCGCCGAAGAGCCCCTCACGGAGGCGTAAACGGTCTGGTAGTCATTCTCATCCCTTAAAGAATCTTCTCTCTTTATGTAGGGAGGCAGAGGCGTATGTCCGTATCTGTCAAAAAAATCTTTCATATCAAGCTGAGTCTCTATTCTCACTTTAAAGACGCTTCCGTCCCTGCCGAGAATTTTCACTTTGGCTTCAGGCGATATATCCAGAGAGTCGTTCACGCAGATTTTTGAAGAGCGCTTGATAAGAGAAAAAAAATCGCATGAATCCTCATATGGGTTCAGAATAAGAAACTCTACCTTCCCACCTGTTTTCCTGTTTGCATAGAATCTGGTTTTTACAACTCTCGTTATATTTCTTGCTATTAAAACCGGATATCCGATTATAGAGGGTATGTCCTTTGTCTTGGCTTCAGTGAAGCTTTCTTTTCCTCTGTCCACGATCAAGAGCCTGCTCTCGCCTCTTTTTTTCGGTTCGGCGGCAATAAGCTCCTCGGGAAGAACGTAGTCAAAATCCTTTATATCGGTCATTATTCGAAGAGCCGGCCTTCTCTCTTTATTTTCAAATGGTCATAAGCGAGTTTTGTTGCGACTCTTCCCCTCTGAGTTCTCTTCATAAGCCCCTTCATGATGAGAAACGGCTCATAAACCTCCTCTATCGTCTCCGAAGTCTCGCCAACGGAAATCGCAAGCGTAGAGACACCCACTGGGCCTCCGTCGTATTTTTCAATGACTGTCTTCAGGATGGCAACGCTCATATCGTCAAGCCCTAAAGAGTCAACGTCAAGCGTCTCCATAGCTTTTTCCGCAGTCTCCTTGTCTATTTTTCCGTTTGACCTCACGACTGCATAATCGCGCACCCTTTTTAAAAGGCGGTTTGCTATCCTCGGCGTTCCGCGCGACCTTTTTGCTATCTCAATGAAACCCTCTTCGTCGGATTCGATGGAGAGTATTTTGGCAGACCGTTTAAGTATTTCAGCAATGTCTGAATCATCATAGAAATCAAGCCGGGTTGACATTCCGAATCTTGACCGCATCGGAGAAGTAAGAAGACCGCTTCTCGTCGTTGCGCCTATCAAAGTAAACGGTTTAAGTTTAAGTTTGACGCTTCTTGCGGACGGACCCTGGTCTATGAGTATGTCAATGGCAAAATCCTCCATCGCAGGATAGAGATATTCCTCCACAACGCGGTTGATTCTGTGTATCTCGTCGATGAAAAGTATGTCTCCCTTTTCAAGCTTGGTAAGAACGCCCGCCAGGTCGCCGGGACGCTCAAGAACCGGACCGCTTGTAGAGTAGATTTTGACTTTCATCTCGTTTGCCACAATGTATGAGAGGGTTGTCTTCCCAAGCCCCGGAGGCCCGAAAAAAAGAATGTGGTCAAGTATGTCGCTTCTCTTTTTCGCTGATTCTATGGCTATTTCAAGGTTGTCCTTGAGTTTTTTCTGTCCGACAAAATTCTTCAGAAGCTTCGGACGCAGTGATTCCTCTATCTCAGCATCCTCTTTCAGCTTGGATGAGGTTATTATTTCTTTGTTCATCTGAGCCTCTTGAGAGCTTCTCTTACGATGCTCTCCGTATCGGATTTGTCTTCAACAGCCTCAAGCGCATTCTTCATAACGGAATCAATGTCCTTTGATCCAAATCCGAGCGCCAGAAGAGCGTCATAAGCGTCATTTGCCATTCTTGCTCCTCCCGCCGAGAGCTTTCCGGAGAGTTCAAGGACGATTGTTTCCGCAGTCTTTCTGCTCACTCCCTTCGCCTTCGCAATGGATGCGCTGTTTCTCATCATAACAAAGTTTTCGAATTCTTCCGGAGACATTGCATTGAAGACGGATAGCGCCGTCTTCGGTCCGATTTTAGGAATTTCAATGAGCTTTAGGAAAAGAAGCTTCTCCTTCTCGCTTGAAAAACCATATATAGAAACCTCTTCATTTTTAATCGACAGGTATGTGTACAGAAGCGCGTCCTCCCCTGCAGGAGGAAGAGTGTCGTGCGAGGATAAGGATATCCTCAGCATGTATCCTATGCCGTTATTCTCCATCACAGCATATGAAAAATTTTTCTGCACAAGCTTTCCCTTTATAAATGAATTCATCTATGACCTCGCTATGAAAGTGTATGCTACGGCAAGAGCATCAGAGACGTCATCCGGCACATCTTCCGTAATGCTGAATATCTGACGCACCATGAAAAGAACCTGCTCTTTTGAGGCATGTCCCCTTCCTGTGACGCATTTTTTCACATTGTTTGGCGAGAAGACGGATACTGTCAATTTGTGCTCCATGCAGCTTATAATGAGAGCAGTCCTCACCTGAGAGAGTATGTTAGAAGTGCGCACGTTTTTATAGTAAAAGGATTCTTCAAATGCAGAGTGCTCTATTCTGTGCTTTTCGAGAATCTCTCCGGCATTAAGGAAGATTTCATAGATTCT
>JAQVDU010000131.1 GCA_028698175.1 bacterium
TATCTCATCAAGATATTCGTCAATGAACTGCCCGTTTATAAAACCTGGTCCGTCAAGAGTGACCCGGAAAAGCTTTCTCATCTCTTTCTTGTCTATGCCGAGAGCCAACTCCTGAATCTCTCTGCCGGACATGCCGCCTGCATAAAGAGCTCCGAGAAGCGCTCCCATTGAGGTGCCTGCCACTACAGTCGGTTTTATCCCCAGTTCGTCTAAAACTTTAAGCACGCCTATATGGGATATTCCCTTTGCGGCTCCGCTCCCTAGCGCAAGCCCGACTTTCAGCTGCTTATTTTTGAATATTCCCATCAGTGTTTGAAATGCCTTCTGTTTGTGAAAACCATTGATATCTGATATTCATTGCATGCTTCAATGACCTCTTTGTCGTTCACAGAACCTCCCGGCTGTATTACCGCATAGATCCCGGCTTTATATATCGCGTCTATCGAATCCCTGAAAGGAAAGAAGCCGTCCGAAGCGACTGCGCTTCCGCCTGTATATGCCGACATACCTCCGGCCTTTTTTACCGCTATGTCAACAGCATCAACCCTTGCCGTCTGACCACCCCCTATTCCGAACGTTCTGTTCAAAGTGGCAATGACTATTGCGTTTGATTTTACGTTTCTGGCTACATTCCATGCGAAGAGCATAGCCTTTCTTTCTTTTTCCGTCGGCTCCTTCTCTGTAACCAATTGAAATAAACTCTCAGAGTCGTAGATTGAATCCTTCTCCTGCGCGAGCATCGAACCGGAAAGATTTCTGAAATCAAGTTCACGCTCTCTGCTCAGAGGTCCTGATACAAGCCTGAGATTCTTCTTTTTCATCAAAGTCTCCCGGGCTTCTTCAGTGAAATCCGGAGCGTATATCACTTCAAGGAAAAGGGTCTTCATTATATCGGCTGTCTCTTTGTCGCATTCTCTGTTCAAAGCGACTATTCCTCCGTATGCCGATTTCGGGTCTGAGAGGTATGCATACTCGTAAGCCTCTGAGATTGTCTCTGAAGTGCCAACTCCGCAGGGGTTATTGTGCTTTATGATTGCAGCAGTGGGTTCATTGAAAATCTTCACTATGTTCAAAGCGGCTTCAAGGTCGAGATAATTGTTGAATGACATCTCCTTTCCGTGAAAAACCTTAAGAGAATGAAGCCCATCTCTTCGTAGTGATTCGGGATGAATAGAATAGAGAGATCCGCGCTGATGGGGATTCTCCCCGTATCTGAGCTCCGATTCTCTTTTGAGAATTATGTTTATCTGTTGCGGCATATCTGTCTGTGCAGTAATCATTGAGAAGTACCTGCTTATTGCAGAATCGTAAGAGACGGTCCTGTTGAATGCCTTCATTGCCAGGTACCTGTTGGTTTCCAGAGATATTTCACCGTTGTTTTCATCAATTTCATTCGCGATTCTTTCGTAATCTTCGGAGTCTGATATGACCGATACCTCTGAATAATTCTTTGCGGCCGCCCTTATGAGCGAGATGCCTCCGATGTCGATTTTCTCAATCATCTTCGCTTCCTCTTCATATGGCTCCTTCATCTGGGAGAAGACCTCTTCAAACGGATAGAGGTCGACGACAACCATGTCAAAAAGCACTTCTATCCCTTCGAGATTGTCCTTCTTCTTCCTGGCGAGAATTCCGGCAAAAAGCTTTGTGTTAAGCGTTTTCACCCTTCCTTCGAGCATGCTTGATATTCCTGTTATCTCCTCTGTCTGATGGACGTCGTATCCAAGTTTTTTTATATGGTCAGCAGTCGATGTCGTTGCATACAGTATTGCGCCTTTGGCCTTCAAAGCTTTAAGAAGCGATTCGATTTTATCTTTATGGTACAGTGAAAGAAGAACCGTCTTTATCTGCATAAAAACTCCTTTATTTTAAGGGATATCTTTTCGGATGCCTTTCCGTCTCCGTAGTAATCTCTGTATTTGATTTTTCGCTTCACGTCAACAATTCCATCAATCCCATCCGCAAACGGACATAGAACATTGTTTCCCGATTCGACAGTTTCAATCCATTCCGTGTCCGACCTGACGGTAATCGTTCCGACTTTTGCAAAGTATGCCTCCTTCTGAAGTCCGCCTGAATCGGTTACAAGAACTGCCGCTCCTTTAAGAAGCGCCAGATTGTCAAGGTAACCCTGTGGTTCTATGAGATTTATGTTTCCGATCCTTCCCTGACGTACCTCAAAAAGCCGGTTAAGAACCTTCTGCGTTCTGGGATGCACCGGGAATATTACAGGGTATTTAATTTTCTGTACGTTTTTTATTATTCTCTTCATGTTTGTCAAAAGCGTATTATCCTCTCTGTGTATAGTCATATATACATAACTTTTTCTTCTCAATCCGAGTATCAGATCGGATATGTTTATTCTCTCCGCCATTTTTTCAAAATACAGGAATGCGTCGTACATGACGTCACCTGTCATAATGCTCTTAAGATTCTCTCTTTTAAGATTTTTCACGGCCTCTTTTGTGGGCGCAAAGAGAAGCTCTGAAAGCCTGTCGGCGACTATTCTGTTTATCTCTTCAGGCATCATCATATTGAAGCTTCTGAGCCCCGCTTCAATGTGAGAAACAGGTATATGAAGCTTCGCGGCAGTAAGGGATGCCGCAACTGTCGAGTTTGTGTCTCCGTAAATCACAACCATATCCGGCTTCTCTTTCATTATGACCTTCTCGAGACGCTCCATCATGAGGCCAGTCTGAGCGCCGTGGGTAAGAGAGCCGACTTCAAGATTGTACTCAGGCTTTCTTATCTTCAGCTCCCTGAAGAAAATATCGGACATCCTTTCGTCATAGTGCTGGCCAGTGTGCACCGTGATTTCTTTAAATTCGCGTCTTAATGCTTTCTGAACAGGAGCATGCTTTATGAACTGAGGTCTGGCTCCTATGACTGTCAGGATCTTTTTCATAGACCCTTAAGCTCCCTTTTCAATTTCTTTATGGAAGAGATTCCGGCTTCATTGAGCCTGCCGCCGGCGGCAAATTTATGACCGCCGCCGTTAAATCTTCCGGCAAAAAGATTTGCATCATACTTATCCGATTTGCTTCTGAAGGACATTCTTGAAAAACTATCAGATTCCTCAGTCAAGAGAACTGCAAAGTTGATGCCATCGATGTTGAGAATTTCGTTGACGAGACCGTCAGTATACTCCATTTTCGCCCCAAGCTTGATGAAGTCGTCTTTCAGCAGGTACGAAAATGCCTTGTCTTTGATAATCTCTATTCTCTCAAGCATTTTTGACGCAAGGCGCACCTTAGAGAGCGGTTTTGACATGTAGACATTTGTAGAAATATTCGAAATATCTCCGCCCAAATCAAGAAGGTCTGCCGCTGTCTTTAAAGTTATACCTGAAACATTCGAGTATCTGAAGCTTCCAGTGTCAGTAACTATTCCGGTAAGAAGAGCATCCGCAATTTGCCTGTCGGGGTCAACTCTGAGAGCTTTTAGGAGTTTAAAGACGAGTTCGCTTGTTGAGGATGCGTCTTTATCAACTATATTAAAGTCGCCGAACATTTCGTTTGAAACGTGATGGTCTATGTTTATCGTGAATGTTCCTGATCCATTTATCAGAGAAGAAAGATTGTCCCCCGCCCTCTCTGCGTTTGAAATGTAAAGGCAGACAATAAGGTCGGTTTTCTTCTGCGTTTTGAAACTTGTTTTGATGAGCTCTCTGCCTTTAAGAAATGAAAACATTTCCGGAACAGGGTCTTCGTTTAAACAGTCAACTTTCTTTTTCAGTTTTTTCAGACCGAGTACAAGTCCTATCTGGGACCCTATGGAATCGCCGTCAGGCCTCTTGTGGGAGACGACAAGAATTGAATTTGAATCAAGAATCTTCTTTGCCGCTCTCTTCATTTGAGATCTGCTTGAACAAATTATCCATCGACATCTGATAATCAAGCCCCCTGTCATACTCAAATTTGACTTCCGGTGTATAACGGAGGTTTATCTCCTTTCCGAGTTTCGCCCTCATCATGCCTTGAATTTTATCGAGGTGTCTTCTCACCTCTTCGCTCATTTTGTGGCTCACATAGAATACAACAGCGGTCTTGATGTCATCCGTCACCTCAACCCTGGTCACAGTAACAAGGCGGAGTTTGGGGTCAGTAAGCGCCGCAAGAGCAGAAGCTACCACTCTTTGAATCTCTCCTTCAATTCTCTTGTGCCTTCTTTC